>NZ_JACARN010000069.1:0-43425 GCF_013386605.1 Pseudomonas sp. IPO3749
TCGAGGGCGGCCTTGGCGCGCACGATGGCGGCGGAGTCACTGGCGGTGACGGCGCGGGCTTCGATGGCGGCGGCAGCGCCGGCACCGTCGAGGCGGTCCATGTTGGCTTCGGTGGCGTGGCCGGCGTTGGCGCCTTTGGTGGCTACTTCGCCTTCTTCTTCTTTGTCGAATTCGTCCCAGCTCAGCATGACGTGTCGTCTCCTGCGTGAGGGCTCAAAGGTGCCCGTGTGAAACCGGATGGTTGGGTGTTCACACGGCCCTGAGGCCGCGGTGGATCTTAAGGAATCGTTTGTTGCAGCTAGCGCACGCATTAAACGGAATAGGGTTACGGGTGGTCTGCGTGAGGCTTGAGGTGCGGAGCGGTAGGTGCTTGCTCCAGCGGGAGGCCTCAGGTCTGGCTCTTCATCCCAGTGTAAAGGGATATTGCAGGCCCGATTTACCCGCGCATTATAGGGAAAAAATCGACTTTGTGTTGTGGCGGATGGTCACGGATCGCAGACAAAAAGCCTGCTTTTCAAGCCAGGACGCGGGTTTGCTGGGGTTGGCCGAAGGGACGAGCGGCGGGATTTTTTTCGAGGGGGCACAACGAGGTAAGGAGGGGGGGCGGGTTCTTTGCCGCAAGAACGATTTCTTGCGGCGAATAAGGGCAGGTTCAGATCGAACGCATCAGGTTATTACCCGTTAGAGCAACCATTGCCCATCACGTGGTAATTAAGAATATGGCGCTGACCTTGTGAGTCTTCATATTCCATCTTCACCGGTACAACTTCGCAGACTTCCGGAATAGTGCTCATGGACAATACTTTGGCAACATCCAAGTGGGTGCTGTAAGTGTAGTCCTCGACGATCGGGGTGTTGCGGCCAGCTACGTCAGTCGGGGCTTCGTCGGCCAGGGCGGCGGTGGCGCACAAGCTGCTGAGGGCCATAACTACTAAAGCTTTCATTTCTCTATTTACCTTATTCAGGGCGAGTGGGGTCACGGGGCCCTTGTGAGGCCGCGTGTGTAACTTGAAAGTTGGGAAGTTCGGATTAACGTTGCCTTCGTGGGGGCTGTTGCGTTGTTAATCACAGTGCCTTGTTGGCGGAGTTGATTTTAGGCCCCCGGGTTATATTCATATACCCGTACTTTTGATAAACACTATTGGCGGTTTTTGTAACAATCCCGTGGTAAAGCTTTTTTCACAAAGCGGCCAAGCGCCGAAGGCCGCGGGCTTGAGGTGCACAAGGGGATATCAGGGCAATTTGTAGGGGCTTGTTACTACCATCGTCGAATGGTTCTATAGGTCGGCCCCGGCTACAACAGGGCCATACAAAAACAACTATGTCACCGAGGTAAGAAAGATGAGTGCGGCTTCCCTGTACCCCGTTCGCCCCGAAGTAGCAGCCAACACGCTGACCGACGAGGCGACCTACAAGGCCATGTACCAGCAGTCGGTGGTCAACCCCGATGGCTTCTGGCGCGAGCAAGCCAAGCGCCTTGACTGGATCAAGCCTTTCACCACGGTGAAGCAGACCTCGTTCGACGATCACCATGTCGACATCAAGTGGTTCGCCGATGGCACCCTGAACGTTTCCTACAACTGCCTGGACCGTCACCTCGCCGAGCGCGGTGACCAGGCGGCCATCATCTGGGAGGGCGACGACCCTGCCGAGAGCCGCACCATCACCTACCGTGAGCTGCATGAAGAAGTCTGCAAGTTCGCCAACGCCCTGCGCGGCCAGGATGTGCATCGCGGCGACGTGGTGACTATCTATATGCCGATGATCCCCGAAGCCGTGGTCGCCATGCTGGCGTGTACCCGCATCGGCGCGATCCATTCCGTGGTGTTTGGCGGTTTCTCGCCGGAAGCCCTGGCCGGTCGCATCATCGACTGTAAGTCGAAGGTGGTGATCACCGCCGACGAAGGCATCCGCGCCGGTAAGAAGATTCCGCTGAAGGCCAACGTCGACGACGCCCTGACCAACCCGGAAACCAGCAGCATCCAGAAGGTCATCGTCTGCAAGCGCACCAATGGCAACATCAAGTGGAACCAGCATCGCGACATCTGGTACGAAGACCTGATGAAAGTGGCGGGCACTGTGTGTGCGCCAAAAGAGATGGGCGCCGAAGAAGCGCTGTTCATCCTCTACACCTCGGGTTCCACCGGCAAGCCCAAGGGCGTGCAGCACACCACCGGCGGCTACCTGCTGTATGCGTCCCTGACCCATGAGCGCGTGTTCGACTACCGCCCAGGCGAAATCTACTGGTGCACCGCCGACGTCGGCTGGGTCACCGGCCACACGTATATTGTCTACGGCCCGCTGGCCAATGGCGCGACCACGCTGCTGTTCGAAGGCGTGCCGAACTACCCGGATATCACGCGGGTGGCGAAGATCGTCGACAAGCACAAGGTCAATATCCTCTACACGGCACCGACTGCCATCCGCGCCATGATGGCGTCCGGCACTGCGGCGTGCGAAGGCGCAGACGGCAGCAGCCTGCGCCTGCTCGGTTCGGTGGGTGAGCCGATCAACCCGGAAGCGTGGGACTGGTACTACAAGAACGTCGGCCAATCCCGTTGCCCGATTGTCGACACCTGGTGGCAGACCGAAACCGGCGGCAACATGATGAGCCCGCTGCCGGGCGCCCATGCGCTCAAGCCGGGTTCGGCGGCACGGCCATTCTTCGGCGTGGTGCCGGCGCTGGTGGATAACCTGGGCAACCTGATCGAAGGCGCTGCCGAAGGCAACCTGGTGATCCTCGATTCGTGGCCAGGCCAGGCACGTACGTTGTACGGCGACCATGACCGCTTCGTCGACACCTACTTCAAGACCTTCCGTGGCATGTACTTCACCGGTGACGGTGCGCGTCGTGACGAAGACGGTTACTACTGGATCACCGGCCGCGTGGATGACGTGTTGAACGTATCCGGCCACCGCATGGGCACCGCCGAGATCGAAAGCGCCATGGTTGCCCACCCGAAAGTCGCCGAGGCTGCCGTCGTCGGTGTGCCGCACGACATCAAGGGCCAGGGCATCTATGTGTATGTCACCCTCAAGAACGGCGAAGAGCCCAACGAAGCCCTGCGCCTGGAGCTGAAAAACTGGGTGCGCAAGGAAATCGGGCCGATCGCTTCGCCGGATGTGATCCAGTGGGCACCGGGCTTGCCGAAGACGCGCTCGGGGAAAATCATGCGCCGTATCCTGCGCAAGATTGCCACGGCCGAGTACGACGGGCTGGGGGATATCTCCACACTGGCGGACCCAGGCGTGGTCGCGCATTTGATTGAGACGCACAAGACTATGAACGTCGCGTAAGGCGCGATAGTCAGATAAAGCCCCATTCGGTGTGGACCGCGTGGGGCTTTTTTATGGAGGCATTGCAAGCAACGGAGATCACCTGTGGGAGCGGGCTTGCTCGCGAATGCGGTGGATCAGTTGGCTCATAGGTAGCTGACCCAACGCACTCGCGAGCAAGCCCGCTCCCACATTTGGAGTGCATTTCATGGCGAGCATTGGTGGTGGTCCGACAGGCGCACATAACCACCAAGCCAATAAATATCGGTTTCTCTCGTAGGAGATTTCTGAATGTTACCGTCGAACGCAAATGTGTAACCCGCCGCCCAAACATGAGGCAAAGTGCTACGCCCATGCCCCGAAAAACCGCGTTTTAGACACCCCGGTAAATAAGATTAAACGCCAGACTTGCCGTGCTAGAAGGGTTTGCGAATAATAGGCCCGCAATTTGCAGCGTCTACAGGTTTAATGTCTTTTGTCTCTGCATAAAAAACAGGGGCTGTCAATGAGCTGGAACCGCTTTCTCGGTGCTTCTGTAAATTGTTGTCGCATTGAGGAAATATCGGCTTCCGGCCTGTCGTTAGAATGCCGATCACTCGCTCGTCGTCTCCAGTGTGTAACTGGTGTAGGACGCAGCACCGCAATTCGGTTTCCCTTAAGTCGCATCGTGGGCCATGGCTCATATTGCTGTTTTGCCCTATACCGATGGAGTCCCAAGATGAAGAAACTCGTGCTGTTGGGCGCCCTGGCGCTGTCCGTGCTGTCCATGCAGGCTTTCGCTGAAGGCAAGCCCCTGAAAATTGGTATCGAAGCGGCTTACCCTCCGTTTGCCTCCAAAGCCCCCGATGGCAGCATCGTCGGTTTTGACTACGACATCGGCAACGCCCTGTGCGAAGAGATGAAGGTCAAGTGCACTTGGGTCGAGCAAGAGTTCGACGGCCTGATCCCAGCGCTGAAAGTGCGCAAGATCGACGCGATCCTGTCGTCCATGTCCATCACGGAAGACCGCAAGAAATCCGTGGACTTCACCAATCGCTACTACCTGACCCCAGCACGCCTGGTATTGAAGGAAGGCACTGCGGTCAGCGACAGCCTGGACGAACTCAAAGGCAAGAAAATCGGTGTACAGCGCGGTTCGATCCACGATCGTTTCGCCAAGGAAGTCCTGGCCCCTAAAGGCGCCACGGTTGTGCCTTACAGCTCGCAGAACGAAATCTACCTGGACGTGGAAGCCGGTCGCCTCGACGGCACCGTGGCTGACGCCACCCTGCTGCAGGAAGGTTTCCTCGACACCCCGGCCGGCAAAGGCTACGCGTTCACCGGCCCATCCTTCACCGACGTCAAATACTTCGGCGACGGCGTAGGCATCGCGGTTCGCAAGGGCGACAAGGAAAACCTGGACCGCATCAACGCGGCTATCGCGGCGATCCGCGCCAGTGGCAAGTACAAAACTATCCAAGACAAGTACTTCAACTTCGACATTTACGGCCCTGAAGCCAAGTAAATCGTCTTAGCGGTCTGTCCGAAATGGCGCAAGCAACAGAATTCCTGAGGTTTGCGCCATTTTTTCATCCCCCTTTTCGAGGACCTGAATCATGTTGAAAGGCTACGGGGCCGTCATCCTCGATGGCGCATGGTTGACGCTTCAGCTCGCCTTGTCGTCCATGGCCTTGGCCATTGTTCTGGGTCTGATCGGGGTCGCGTTACGCCTGTCGCCGGTGCGCTGGTTGGCCTGGCTGGGTGACTTGTACTCCACGGTGATCCGCGGAATCCCCGACCTGGTGCTGATCTTGCTGATTTTCTACGGCGGTCAGGACCTGCTCAACCGCGTCGCGCCGATGCTGGGCTACGACGACTATATCGACTTGAACCCCTTGGCCGCCGGTATCGGCACCCTGGGTTTCATCTTTGGCGCCTACTTGTCGGAAACCTTCCGCGGCGCCTTCATGGCCATTCCCAAGGGCCAGGCCGAAGCCGGCCTTGCGTATGGCATGAGCAGTTTCCAGGTGTTTTTCCGGGTGATGGTGCCGCAGATGATCCGACTGGCGATCCCCGGCTTCACCAACAACTGGCTGGTCCTCACCAAGGCGACTGCACTGATTTCGGTGGTGGGCCTGCAAGACATGATGTTCAAGGCCAAGCAGGCGGCAGACGCCACCCGCGAGCCTTTTACCTTCTTCCTCGCAGTGGCGGCGATGTACCTGGTGATCACCAGCGTGTCGTTGCTGGCCCTGCGTCATCTTGAGAAGCGCTACTCGGTAGGCGTAAGGGCGGCTGATCTATGATCTTCGACTACAACGTCATCTGGGAGGCCATGCCGCTGTACCTTGGCGGCCTGCTGACCACCCTGAAACTGCTCGCCATCTCGCTGTTCTTCGGCCTGCTTGCCGCCTTGCCTTTGGGCTTGATGCGCGTGTCCAAGCAGCCGATCGTCAATGGCGCGGCCTGGCTCTACACCTACGTGATCCGTGGCACGCCGATGCTGGTGCAGCTGTTTTTGATCTACTACGGTTTGGCCCAGTTCGAAGCCGTGCGCGAAAGTTTTATGTGGCCACTGCTGTCCAGCGCCACGTTCTGTGCGTGCCTGGCGTTTGCGATCAACACCAGCGCCTACACCGCCGAGATCATTGCCGGTAGCCTCAAGGCCACGCCCAATGGCGAGATCGAAGCGGCCAAGGCCATGGGCATGTCGCGCTACAAGCTGTACCGTCGCATCCTGCTGCCCTCGGCCCTGCGCCGGGCACTGCCGCAGTACAGCAACGAAGTGATCATGATGCTGCAGACCACCAGCCTGGCCTCCATCGTCACCCTGATCGACATCACCGGTGCCGCGCGCACGGTGAACGCCCAGTTCTACCTGCCGTTCGAAGCCTACATCACCGCCGGCGTGTTCTACCTGTGCCTGACCTTCATCCTGGTGCGCCTGTTCAAGTTGGCCGAGCGCCGCTGGCTGAGCTACCTGGCTCCACGGAAGCACTGATATGGAACGTATCGATCATCGGTTGCCTTGGGGGCACCTGGGCTGCGAGCGCCAACTGAGCGTATTCCGTTTCGGCCAGGGCGAGCGCAAGGCCTATATCCAGGCCAGCCTGCACGCTGATGAATTGCCCGGCATGCGCGCCGCGTGGGAGCTGAAAAAGCGCCTCACCGAACTGGAACAGCGAGGCGCGCTCAACGGTGTGATCGAGCTGGTGCCGGTGGCCAACCCGATGGGCTTGGGCCAACTGCTGCAAGGCAGTCACCAGGGACGTTTCGAGGTGGGCAGCGGCAAGAATTTCAATCGCGACTTCGTGGAGTTGAGCGAGCCGGTTGCCGAGTTGCTCAACGGCAAGCTGGGCGATGATCCTCACGCCAATGTGCGCATGATCCGTCAAGCAATGGCTGACGCGCTCAATGCGTTGCCCGAGCCAAGCAGCCAGCTGCAAGGCATGCAGCGTATATTGCTGAGCCATGCCTGCACCGCCGATGTGGTGCTCGACCTGCACTGCGACGCCGAAGCCGCCCTGCACATGTATGCACTGCCTCAGCATTGGCCGCAGTGGCGTTCGTTGTCGGCGCATTTGAATGTGAAGGTCGGCCTGCTGGCGGAAGACTCCGGTGGCAGTTCGTTCGATGAGGCCTGTTCGCTGCCATGGCTGCGTCTGTCCCAGATGTTTCCTGAGGCGCAAATCCCGTTGGCCTGCCTGGCGACTACGCTTGAGCTGGGCGGCCAGGCCGATACCGGGCGTGACGAGGCGATTTTCCACGCCGAAGGTATTCTCGCGTTCCTTGCTGAGCAGGGCCTGATCAAGGGCGAATGGCCTGCTCCGCAATTCGAACCTTGCGAAGGCGTGCCTTTCGAGGGCACCGAATTGTTGTTCGCGCCCCACGCCGGGGTGATCAGCTACCTGCGTAAAGCCGGTGAGTGGATCGAAAAAGGCGAGCCGATTTTTGAAGTGATTGATCCCCTGGAAGACCGCGTGAGTACTATTTGCGCAGGTACTTCGGGGGTGTTGTTTGCCGTTGAACGGCTACGTTATGCCCAAGCGGGTTTCTGGCTGGCCAAGGTGGCGGGGCGCGAAGCGCTGCGTCACGGGCGCTTGCTCAACGACTGACCACCTGTTTTTGTGAGAACCGACCGCATGTACAAACTTGAAGTCCAAGACCTGCATAAACGCTATGGCAGTCATGAAGTGCTCAAAGGCGTGTCCCTGGCCGCCGCAGCCGGTGATGTGATCAGCATCATCGGTTCCAGTGGTTCGGGCAAAAGTACTTTTTTGCGCTGCATCAACCTGCTGGAGCAGCCTCACGCCGGCAAGATCCTGCTCAACAACGAAGAGCTGAAGCTGGTCGCCAACAAGGACGGTGCCATGAAGGCTGCCGACCCTAAACAACTGCAGCGCATGCGTTCGCGCCTGTCCATGGTGTTCCAGCACTTCAACCTGTGGTCGCACATGACCGCGCTTGAAAACGTGATGGAAGCCCCGGTGCACGTGCTGGGCATGTCGAAGAAAGAAGCCCGTGAAAAGGCCGAGCATTACCTGGCCAAGGTCGGCGTGGGCCATCGTAAGGATGCGTTCCCTGGCCACATGTCTGGCGGCGAGCAGCAGCGCGTGGCTATCGCTCGCGCCCTGGCGATGGAACCGGAGGTGATGCTGTTCGACGAACCCACCTCGGCCCTCGACCCGGAACTGGTCGGTGAAGTACTCAAGGTGATGCAGGACCTGGCCCAGGAAGGCCGCACCATGGTAGTGGTGACCCACGAAATGGGTTTTGCCCGTGAAGTGTCGAACCAACTGGTGTTCTTGCACAAAGGTATCGTCGAAGAGCGGGGCAACCCGCGTGAAGTGCTGGTGAACCCGCAGTCCGAGCGTTTGCAGCAGTTTCTTTCCGGTAGCTTGAAATAATCAAGACTGCCGTTGTGCACTGATATAGGGCATGCTTCGCGCTTTGCGCAACATGCACTATGTTGGTGGTTGCCACTTTTGGCCTTAACACTGTTACTCGCTTCGGATAGCCCTCCATGACCGCCCATCGCATTGGTTTCCTGATTTGGCCCAGCACAAAAGCACTCACGCTTGCGCTGGCTGAGGAGGCCTTGCGCGTTGCCCAGCGGGTGCATCCGGACGTGGTCTACGAGCTGTCGTTCCTGCAGGCCGAACCTGCGACCGAAGGCGCCTGGCAATTGCCGGGAGAGCCATGGGCCGGCAAGCTGGAAGGGTTCCAGAAGCTGTTCCTGTTGGCCGATGAGCCGCCGACGGTCATTGCTTCCCAACTGAGCACCGCCCTCAAACAGCTTGTTCGGGCGGGATGCGTGATCGGCGGCTTATCGGCCGGTGTTTACCCACTGGCCCAGCTCGGCCTGCTCGACGGCTACCGCGCCGCCGTGCACTGGCGCTGGCAGGACGATTTCGCCGAGCGTTTCCCCAAGGTCATCGCCACCAGCCACCTGTTCGACTGGGACCGCGATCGCCTCACCGCTTGTGGTGGCATGTCGGTACTCGACCTGCTGCTGGCAGTACTGGCCCGTGATCATGGCGCCGAACTGGCCGGTGCGGTGTCCGAAGAACTGGTGGTGGAGCGCATTCGCGAAGGCGGCGAGCGCCAACGCATTCCACTGCAAAACCGCCTGGGCTCCAGCCACCCCAAGCTGACCCAGGCTGTGCTGTTGATGGAGGCGAATATTGAAGAGCCGCTGACCACCGACGAAATCGCCCAGCACGTCTGTGTGTCGCGACGACAACTGGAACGCATCTTCAAGCAATACCTCAATCGCGTTCCCAGCCAGTACTATCTGGAATTGCGCCTTAACAAAGCGCGACAGATGCTCATGCAAACCAGCAAGTCGATCATTCAGATCGGCCTGTCGTGCGGCTTCTCCTCGGGGCCGCACTTCTCCAGCGCCTACCGCAACTTCTTCGGCGCCACGCCGCGTGAAGACCGTAACCAGCGGCGCAGCAGCAGCCCGTTCGAATTGTCGTCGGTGCCGGCTGAACGGGGTTAGCCGTTACTCCTCTTCCATGGGCTCCACCAGGGGTTGTTGCAGTGGGTTGCCCAGCTCATCCATGGTCGCTTCGGCGACCTGGAAGTCAATGCCAGTCCTTCGATAGTAATCGCGCAGGTATCCAAGGCTTTGCGCTGACCAGGGGTTGCCGCTCAGGTCGGAGTCCTCATAGAAGGTTTGCAATATTTCCAGCAAGTCAGGTGTGATCTCGCGGATTTGGTTCTGGCTCAAGTCCAGGTATGCCAAGTTGGCTTGTTGGAACACGCCGCTGGGGAGTTCGGTTATCCGTGTATTGCGTAAGTGCAGGGAGTTGAGCTGCTGCAGGTTACTGACGTCCGGCGCGTGACCCAAAGGGTTGTCACTCAGATTCAGGAACTCCAGGGTCAGCAGTTCGTTCACGGAACGCGCAGTGGCCTCGGTCAGTGTAATTGCGCACCTGGGCAGTTCGAGCGTCGTCAGCTTGGGCAGCTCGAAGAGTGCGGTAGGCAAGCGGCCTAGCGTGCACCGGCTCAGGCTCAGCGTTTGCAGGTTGGGGAGGCTGCGCAGGAAGTTATCCACCTGAACGGTGGTTGTCTCACCTGAGAATCTGAAGTAGGTGACGTGCTCAAGGCGTGCGCGCAGCTCAGGCAGCGCACCCATGATTGGCGTTTCGATTATCAGCGTGTAGGTGGCGCTGTCATCCAGGTTTTCTTCGTCCCGCGCGCTTTCCCGGCGCCAGGCTTCTTCCAGCTGGCGTTTGAAGTTGAGGCGGTTGAGTTGCTCTTCGGCGCGAGCACCGAGGTCAAGTGGGACCCCCAGATTTGGGTGTTGCGTGGGGACATCCAGGGCCCATTCCTGAAGGTCGGCAGTCAGCTGTTCATACTCCGTTTCGAGGCGGCCGAGGGCAGTGTCGACATCACTCATTCTGCCGGGCAGTTCAAACACGAAGGCATCCGCTGCGCTCTCGCTCAGGGTGGGGTAAAGGCGCTGGGCCCATGCACGTTGCGCGGCGGGTGCCTGCGCCCTGAAGTGCTCCTGGGTGCGCTGGCAGTAGATCTTTATCTGGTCCAAGGCCTGCATCGACAACGGATTTCCCGACAAATCAAAGGCCTGGGTGACATCTCCCGGCAGCGTGAAAAGGGCAGGCGGCAGTTGTTCGATCGCGTTGGCACTCAGGTTGACGATGTGTCGCGGCAGCCCGTTCAGCAGGCTCGGCGGCACCGCGTCCAAGCCTGTGCTTTGCAACATAATCGCGCTCAAACCTGGCATACGGGTGAAGTCCGGGAGTTCTCCCACGGGATTTCCATTCAGGTTCAGGTGCTGCAGGCCGGGCATGCGCTCCAGCGCAGCGCGGGAGGACGGGGAGAGGGTGATCGAACAATTTCTCATTGTGAGCACCCACAGGTTGGGTTGGTCGAATATTGCCGGCGGTATATCCCCCAAGATGATTTTTTCCACATAGAGGACGCGCAGTTCAGGGAAGCAGGCGATGAATTCGGAGAAGTTGATCGCCTGGTCTGTGCCCATCAGTTGGAGCGCCCTGATGTGGCTGAATCGAACGTTGATCGACGGCAGTTGCCCGGACAGGGTGCTGGGGATCATCAGCGCATGTGCAGGATCTGCCGCAATTGCAGGTTCACGCCGCCAACTCCGTTCCAGCAAGTCGCGCAGGGCGGTTCTCCTGGCGAACTCTTGCGAGGCAAGATCGGGCGCGTTTTGCCAATGGGCGAGTTGCTCTTGCAGGGTTTGCAGCTCACCGGCCAGTCGGGCCAGCTCGATCTGGCCGGCTTCAAGCGAGCCGGGTAGACCGTAGATAAAACGATTGAGCCTGCCCTGGTTCAAACTCGGATAGAGCGCTTGAGCATCACGTATATCGGTAGGCGGCGCGTCGACTTCCCAATAGGTGTCATAGCGTTGAAAGTAAGCCTTGACCTGTTCCATCGTCGCGCGCGACAGCGGGTTTTCGTTGAAGTCAAACTCATCCGAATGTCTGGGAGGGCGCTCGAAGAGCGCGGCTGGTAGTTCATGTAATTGATTACCGCTGAACAGGCCTGTGCGCAAGTGGGTACGGCTGACCAAGCCGTCGGGCAATTGTGTGATGCCTGTCAGCGAGAGGTCGAGGTTGATCAGTGCCGGCATGGCTTCTACGCTCGGTGCCTGCCCCAATGGGTTGTCAAACAGCACCAGGGCTTTCAAACGGCTCATGGCTGCGATCTGCGCCCGGCTGGTGGGGGTGAGGGTGATGTTGCAGGTGCTCAAGTCCAGTGCGGTCAAGCGTGGCATGTCGTAGATCTGTGGCGGCGGGGTGCCTAAGTCAAAACCATCGATGCGCAAGTGTTGCAGTTGGCGAAAACGCACCAGAAACGCGTTTACGCCAGTGGTGTCGACGCTTCCCGACAGGGTTAGCAGTGATACATGGTCGAAGCTTGCGCTCATCGGCGGCAACGGACCGAACGTTGGCGTATTCAGGTGCAGGCTGTACCCGTCGTGGGCCACATTGTCGGCGGGATGAACAACCGGGGTTTCGCGGCGCCAGCAGCGTCTGAGCCTCGATGCAGTGAGGCGGCGGTTGCGACGTTCGATGCGTTGCTCCATCGCCGATAGAGGGTGGCCGGTACGCGGGTGATTGTTGGGAACCTGTTGTTCCCAGGTGCTCAGGTCCTGCGTCATTTGCGCATATTCCTGGGCGAGCACCGCAATTTCATTGGCCGCGCCACCTGGCAGGGTGTGCAGATGGTTGAGCAGCTCCTGGATCTGGCGTCCACGGAGCTGCGGATAGACGTTGTGTAAACGTGCCTGCAAGGTAGGTTGCGGTGCAGGCTGTGCGGGTTGGGCTGGGTATCCAGGGTCCAGTCCCAGCAAGCGCAGGGTGTCCAGGTTGGGTTCGCGCGGTGTCTCGACGCCCAGCACTTGCCGCAGTTCAGCGCGTTCCAGCGGGCGCTGGCGCAGTTGCTCTTTAAGTACCTTGCCCTGGTTGATGTGGATGCCCAAGGCGTCTCGCTGTGCGTCCGGCAGTGCGTTGAGAATGGCGGTGTACAAGTCGGTTTCACCGAACAGCGGACCTTTCTCATCGTGCGGCACATAGCGGCCTGTGGAGGTGCGCACCAGTGTGCGCAGCACCGGCGCGTCATCGGGGCCGACCTGCAACCAGCGCTCGCCCGTGGGCGTGAGGTGCCTGGCCTCCAGGCGGATTTGATCCGACCACCCCGGTTGCAGTTTCAACGTGTTCAGCGCCAGGCGATCACTGTCGATATTGTTGACGGCCTCCAGATGCTGGCCTTCATAGGCGCGGTTCATCCGCAGTTCGGCCAGCGCGTGGCGGGCCAGTTCGGCCAGGCGTGGCGGCGTGCGCCGGGCGTCCAGTGCCTGCAATTCATGACCGTTGGCCTCGGCGAGCAGTTGCTCGGCGACCGTTGCCGGCAGGCCCGGAGCGTTGTCTATCAGGTGTTGCGCGTGTGGTGTCTCGGGTATTTGTCGTTGGGCGTAGCGCGAATCAAACAAGGTCGCGCGATGGTTCTCAGCGAACCGCGCAAGTTGTTTGCGCAGTTGCTTCACGCGGTTTTCCAGGCTCAGCTCCGGGTCGGCGGCACGTTCGCCGAACTGCGCGCGGATTTCCTCCGGGCTCAGGGCTTGCACGACGGTCTCGAGCAGTTCGTCCTTGGCCAGTTGTGTTTCGGTAATCTGCACCGCTGGCATGCGGGGGTCACCAAACTCCCAGGTCGTATTACCTTTGGCATCCAGCATCCGTAGGGAGCGGGTCTTGGGCCAGTTGCCGTAAGTAGTGAGTAACTGGAGCATGTCTTGCGGGTCGACGTGTGCGTGCTGCCCAGGGTCTTCGCTGTCGAGCCGGTCGATCAGGGTTTGCAGGTTGCGGTCGATGTTTAAGCGGTCGAAGGTGTCATCCAGCAGTGGTGGCACCGGGTCGCCTCGGACATGCAGCTTGCGCAGGGCGTTTTCAGACACGCCGCTGAGGTTCAGCGCCAGTTCCCGGTCGGCCTCACTCAGCGCGCTGACGCCATGGCCCAGTCGGCGCAGCAGGGTCGGGCGGTCCCATTGCAAGGGTGTTTCCAGTTCCGTGTGCCAGGCGCCGGCGCCGTTGTGTTGCAGGCGCGGCGTGTAGGCGTCGGGCCGTGTTGGGTGTTTGATTACATAGCCTTCGCCGTCGTCGGACTTTTTCACGGCGTAGAGTTTGCCCTCAAGCGCCAGCATGGCTTCGCCGCGCACCTCGTGCAGGCCCAGCCTGCTTATGCCCAAGCGCGGCGGCAGGGTGATGTCTTGTTGATAAGCGGCAAGGTTGGCTCGCCAGTAACTTCTCTTGGCGTTGGCCAGCTTGACGGGTTTGAAGCGGTCAATGAATTCCAGTACCTCCTTGGGCAGGATTTTGCGTATCTCGGTGACGCCGATAATGCTGCCAGCGACAAAAACGCCTGCTTGCACCAGGGTCTGCATCAGGCTCATCAAGTGCCCCAACGCCTCCTTGGGCAAGCCTTCGGCCCAGTCAATGATGCCTTCAAAAACGTCATCGAGCAGTTGATAGGCCATGTAGCCCAGCATCAATTCCCCCAGCCCGGGAATAAACGGCGCGACGATCAACAGTGCGGCGTTGAGGATCGACGAAGCCACATTCACCAGCGAGTCCCACAGCGCCCAGCGGGCGTTGCGGTCGACCGTAGCCGTGGACACCACTTGGGTGCGCGCGTCGTTGAGAATCTTGTTGAGCTTTTGCTGATAGAGGTGCAGCCACACATCACCCGGGATCGTCGTCGCGACAAATTGCAGTTTGGGGTCGTCGGTCGGGTCCTTGCGCCACGGCGCCAGATTGCTGCCGCGTGTGGGGGGGTGCCAGGTGATCCGCGCGAGGCGCTGGCTCAAGTTGCCGAAAAATGCACCGCGGTGTTCGTGGGCGACAAAGCGGCTGAAAAACGTCTGGTAGTCGGCGTCGCGCAGTTGGCGGGTGAGTTCCTGTTTGAAGGCTAGCGGCGACACATATTCCTTCAGCGGGTGCTGCGGGTCGTCCGGCACGTAGGCCACCAAACGTTGCACTGAGAGGGTGGTTTCCAGGTTGGGGGCAAACAGCAGAATGCCTGTCAGCGGCGCGTTCATCATCTGCAGGTCGTGGCACTGCAAAGGCAGCGTGTCCAGCGTCAAGCCGGTGTGTCCTTGCAGCAGGTTTTCGAGCTGCCGCGCGTAGTCATCCTGGATATCGCCGCGTAGCCGCGCCAGGTGAAGAGCCGCGCGCAGGGCGGCTTTCTGGCTGGCGTCGACCTTGGCCTGCAGCACGGCGGCGCTGACCGGTTCGGTCAGGCCCAGTTGCTTGCGCAGATAAGACTGATAGCGGGCGCCGATATCCAGCTCGCGGCAGAGGCCGGTGAACGTGGTAATGCTGAGTTTTTGTTGAATGGCAGGCAGGGTTTCGAATTGGCCGTTGGCAGAGGGTTGAGTGATAAATGCCGATTCGGGCTCAAAGGCACCTTCGACGGTTTCGCCGTGTTCGAAGTTGTGCAGCGCGGCGTCGAGCAGCGACACCGTCCAGGTGCGCGCGGCACCGGTGGGGATCGAGAACACGGTGGCGGTCAGGGGAATGTAGAACCGCAGGTAGACGGTCTCGCTGTTGAGGTCCAGGCCAAAGCGGGTCAACAAGGCTTCTTCAAGTGCCTCACGGGCAAATTCCCGAGGGCCTTGTACGTTTTTGAGGGCGCTATCGACCGCATTCTGCGCGCCCCAGTGAGCGGCGTTCAGGCGTTTTAGCTCAGCTTGTTGTTGCGTGTTGGCGTGTAACGGTCGTGGCTGGGCCTGGGACAGGGCCTGATGTTTGGCGCTGGAGGCCGCCCCAAGCCAGGTTGGAATGGCCGTTTTCAAGAGCTCATAGTGGCTGTCGGGTTGGTCGGTATCGGAAGGAACCGAGGGAGTACTCATTCTGAATCTCTGATAGGCAGGAAAGCACATCAGTAGATCAGCGCGTTTCGCGCCGCCGACTCTAGATAGTTAGTTTAAACTGCGCCATTGCGACGCTATTTGTCGCATTGGCGTAAACCCGCCAAAATCGCGGGTTGGCGCTATAAGAAGTTGTCGCTTGGCGGCAAGGCCGCGCTGAAAACTGTCCTTACAATCCCTGCATCGCCCGCCAGTTCCAGGCAGGCGTTCCTCTTCAGGAGACTCCGATGTCCGTTGAGCAAGCCCCGGTGCAACGTGCCGATTTCGACCAGGTCATGGTGCCTAACTACGCACCGGCCGCATTCATTCCTGTACGTGGCGAAGGTTCGCGCGTGTGGGACCAGGCGGGTCGCGAGCTGATCGACTTTGCCGGCGGCATCGCGGTCAACGTGTTGGGCCACGCCCACCCGGCGCTGGTCGGTGCACTGACCGAACAGGCCAACAAGCTGTGGCACGTCTCCAACGTTTTCACCAATGAGCCGGCGCTGCGCCTGGCCCACAAGCTGATCGACGCCACCTTTGCCGAGCGTGTTTTCTTCTGCAACTCCGGCGCTGAGGCCAACGAGGCCGCGTTCAAGCTGGCCCGTCGCGTCGCGTTCGACCGTTTCGGCAGCGAGAAGTACGAGATCATCGCGGCGCTGAACAGCTTCCACGGCCGTACCCTGTTCACCGTCAACGTCGGTGGCCAGTCCAAGTACTCCGATGGTTTCGGTCCTAAAATCACCGGTATCACGCACGTTCCTTATAACGACCTGGCTGCGCTGAAAGCTGCTGTGTCGGACAAGACCTGCGCTGTTGTACTGGAGCCGATCCAGGGCGAAGGCGGCGTACTGCCGGCCGAGCTGGCTTACCTGCAAGGCGCCCGCGACCTGTGTGACGCCAACAACGCGCTGCTGGTGTTCGACGAAGTGCAGACCGGCATGGGCCGCAGCGGCCACCTGTTCGCTTACCAGCATTACGGCGTGACCCCGGACATCCTCACCAGCGCCAAGAGCCTGGGCGGCGGTTTCCCGATCGCAGCCATGCTCACCACCGAAGCGCTGGCCAAGCACCTGGTCGTCGGCACCCACGGCACCACCTACGGCGGCAACCCGCTGGCGTGTGCGGTGGCCGAAGCGGTAATCGACGTGATCAACACCCCAGAAGTGCTGGCTGGCGTGAATGCCAGGCACGACCTGTTCAAGGCGCGCCTGGAGCAGATCGGCAAGCAGTACGGCATCTTCACCGAAGTGCGTGGCATGGGCCTGTTGCTCGGTTGCGTGCTGAGCGATGCGTTCAAGGGCAAGGCCAAGGACGTGTTCAACGCGGCCGAGAAAGAAAACCTGATGATCCTGCAAGCCGGCCCGGACGTGGTGCGTTTTGCGCCGAGTTTGGTGGTGGAAGAGGCGGATATCAAGGAAGGCCTGGACCGTTTTGAGCGTGCTGTGAAGGCGCTGACCCAAGCCTGATAGCAACACATTTTGCTTGCCGGACCGTTTCCAAATGTGGGAGCGGGCTTGCTCGCGAAAGCGGTAGTTCAGTCGCCAGGTGCATTGACTGACAGATTGCATTCGCGAGCAAGCCCGCTCCCATATTTGGGCCTGAGTTGAATCAGGCACTGTCCGGCATTTTTCCCTCTATGAGTTTTTCGAGTTAAGGAGTGACACCATGCTGGTGATGCGCCCCGCGCAAATGGCTGATCTGGGCGAGGTACAGCGTCTGGCTGCGGACAGCCCGATTGGTGTCACCTCCTTGCCGGATGATGTGGAACGCCTCAGCGACAAGATCGCCGCCAGCGAAGCGTCTTTCGCGGCCGAGGTCAGTTTCAATGGCGAAGAGAGTTATTTCTTCGTGCTCGAAGACACCGAGACCGGCAAGCTCGCCGGTTGCTCGGCCATCGTCGCCTCGGCCGGCTACTCGGAACCCTTCTACAGTTTCCGTAACGAGACCTTCGTGCACGCCTCCCGCGAGCTGAAGATCCACAACAAGATCCACGTGCTTTCCCAGTGCCACGACCTCACCGGCAACAGCCTGCTCACCAGTTTCTACGTGGTGCCTGAGCTGGTCGGTTCGCCGTGGTCGGAACTCAATTCCCGTGGCCGCCTGCTGTTTGTCGCCAGCCACCCCGAGCGCTTTGCCGACTCGGTGGTGACCGAGATCGTCGGCTACAGCGATGAGAACGGTGACTCACCGTTCTGGGACGCCATCGGGCGCAACTTCTTCGACCTCAATTACGCCGCCGCCGAGCGCCTGTGTGGGCTGAAAAGCCGTACCTTCCTCGCCGAGCTGATGCCGCACTACCCGATCTACGTACCGCTGCTGCCGGACGAAGCCCAGGAAGCCATGGGCCAGGTGCACCCGCGTGCGCAGATCACCTTCGACATCCTCATGCGCGAAGGCTTCGAGACTGACCATTACATCGACATCTTCGACGGTGGCCCGACGCTGCATGCACGGGTGTCGGGCATTCGTTCGATTGCCCAGAGCCGCGTGGTACCGGTGAAGATCGGTGAGATGGTCAAGGGTGTCGGTCGCCAGTACCTGGTGAGCAACGCGCAGTTGCAGGATTACCGCGCGGTGATGCTGGAACTGGACTACGCGCCGGGTAAACCGGTGACGTTGGACCTGGCTGCGGCCGAAGCCCTGGGTGTTGGTGAAGGCGCGAGTGTGCGCCTGGTAGCGGTTTAAAAAGAGAGTTTCGCGGGTGGCTGACAACAGCGGCCCGTTCGAGGAGATAGCATGATCGTTCGTCCCGTACGCAGCAGCGATTTACCGGCCCTGATTGATCTGGCGCGCAGCACCGGCACCGGCCTCACTACCTTGCCGGCCAACGAAGAGCGCCTGACCCACCGCGTGGGCTGGGCCGAGAAAACCTTTCGCGGCGACGCCGGGCGCGGCGATGCCGACTACCTGTTCGTGCTGGAAAACGACGAAGGCCGCGTGGTGGGGATTTCTGCCATTGCTGGCGCCGTTGGCCTGCGTGAGCCTTGGTACAACTTCCGGGTCGGCCTGACAGTCAGCGCCTCCCAGGAGCTGAACATCTACCGCGAGATCCCGACGCTGTTCCTGGCCAACGACCTCACCGGCAACTCCGAGCTGTGCTCGTTGTTCCTGCACGCCGATTACCGCACCGGCCTCAACGGTCGCATGCTGGCCAAGGCGCGCATGTTGTTTATCGCGGAGTTCCCGCAACTGTTCGGCAACAAGATCATTGCCGAGATGCGCGGCGTCTCCAACGAAGCGGGGCGTTCGCCGTTCTGGGAAAGCCTGGGCCGGCATTTCTTCAAGATGGAATTCAGCCAGGCCGATTACCTCACCGGCGTGGGCAACAAGGCGTTTATCGCCGAGCTGATGCCGAAGTTTCCGCTGTACAGCTGCTTCCTGTCCGAAGACGCACGCAACGTGATCGGCAAGGTCCACCCGGACACCGAGCCGGCGCTGAGCATGCTCAAAAGCGAAGGCTTCAGCTACCAGGGCTATGTCGACATCTTCGACGCGGGACCTGCGGTGGAATGTGAAACCACCAAGATCCGCGCCGTACGCGACAGCCAGTCACTGGTGCTGGCCATCGGCACGCCGGGGGACGACGCCACGCCGTTCCTGATCCATAACCGCAAGCGCGAAGAGTGCCGCATTACCGCCGCACCGGCTCGCCTGGCGGCAGGCACGCTGGTGGTCGATCCACAGACTGCCAAGCGCCTGCAACTGGTGGTGGGTGATCAAGTGCGTGCTGTTCCGTTGTCTGCTGCTCGGGAGTCGAAATAATGAATTCGCTGTATATCGCAGGTAGCTGGCTGGCTGGCCAGGGTGAGCTGTTTGAATCGCGCAACCCGGTGACCCAGCAGGTGCTGTGGGCCGGCAATGGCGCCACGGCCGAGCAGGTTGAGTCCGCCGTGCAGGCCGCGCGACAGGCATTTCCGGCCTGGGCCAAGCGCCCGCTGGAAGAGCGCATCGCTATTCTGGAGACCTTCGCCGCCACCCTGAAAAACCGTGCCGACGAAATCGCCCGTTGCATCGGTGAGGAAACCGGCAAGCCGCTGTGGGAATCGGCCACTGAAGTCACCAGCATGGCCAACAAGATCGCGATCTCGGTGCAAAGCTACCGCGAGCGTACCGGCGAGAAGAGCGGCCCGCTGGGCGACGCCACCGCCGTGCTGCGCCACAAACCTCACGGCGTGGTGGCGGTGTTTGGCCCGTACAACTTCCCTGGCCATTTGCCCAACGGCCATATTGTCCCGGCGCTGCTGGCGGGCAACACCGTGCTGTTCAAGCCGAGCGAGCTGACCCCTAAAGTCGCCGAGCTGACCGTGCAATGCTGGATCGAAGCCGGCCTGCCGGCGGGTGTGTTGAACCTGCTGCAAGGCGCGCGGGAAACCGGTATTGCGCTGGCGGCCAACCCTGGTATCGACGGGTTGTTCTTCACGGGCTCCAGTCGCACCGGCAATCACTTGCACCAGCAGTTCTCCGGGCGCCCGGACAAGATCCTAGCGCTGGAAATGGGCGGCAATAACCCGTTGGTGGTGGACGAAGTCGCGGATGTGGATGCGGCGGTGTACACCATTATCCAGTCGGCGTTTATCTCGGCCGGCCAGCGTTGCACCTGTGCCCGACGCCTGCTGGTGCCGGAAGGCGCGTGGGGCGATGCGTTGCTGGCGCGCCTGGTGGCGGTCAGCGCGACGATCGAGGTGGGCGCTTTTGATCAGCAACCCGCGCCGTTCATGGGCTCGGTGATCTCCCTCGCGGCGGCCAAAGCCTTGATGGACGCCCAGGAACTGATGCTCGCCAATGGCGCCGTGGCGCTGCTGGAAATGACTCAGCCCCAGGATCAGGCAGCCTTGCTGACCCCTGGCATCATCGACGTGACTGGCGTGAGCGAGCGCGAAGACGAAGAACTGTTCGGCCCGCTGTTGCAGGTGATCCGCTACGCTGATTTCGAAGCGGCGATTGCCGAGGCCAACAACACCCAGTACGGCTTGGCTGCCGGCTTGTTGTCGGACTCCGAAGCGCGCTACCAGCAGTTCTGGCTGGAAAGCCGCGCGGGCATCGTCAACTGGAACAAACAACTGACCGGCGCCGCCAGTACCGCGCCGTTCGGTGGGGTAGGGGCGTCGGGCAACCATCGCGCCAGTGCCTATTACGCGGCGGATTATTGCGCGTACCCGGTGGCCTCGCTTGAGACCCCGAGCCTGGTGTTGCCAGCCGTGCTGACACCCGGCGTGCGATTGTCCTGATTGCTATTGATGCCTATAAAAACAGATGTTCGTGGAGCCTCGCCGATGAAATCCTATGAAGTCAATTTTGACGGTCTAGTGGGGCCGACCCATAACTACGGCGGTTTGTCCTTCGGCAACGTCGCGTCCCAGAGCAACAGCCAGCAGCATTCCAACCCCAAGGAAGCGGCGTTGCAGGGCCTGCAGAAGATGAAAGCCCTGATGGACATGGGTTTTGTGCAAGGTGTGTTGGCACCTCAAGAACGTCCTGATGTGGCCGCCTTGCGCAGCCTGGGTTTCAGCGGCACCGACGCGCAAGTGATCCAGCAAGCGGCCAAGGATGCGATGCCGTTGCTGGTCGCGAGTTGCTCCGCATCGAGCATGTGGGTGGCCAACGCCGCCACCGTCAGCCCAAGCGCCGATACCTTTGACGGCCGCGTGCATTTCACCGCCGCCAACCTCAACTGCAAATACCACCGCAGCATCGAACACCCGACCACCAGTCGTGTGTTGGGCGCGATGTTTGCCGATGATAAACACTTCGCCCACCACGCCGCGTTGCCGGCGGTGGCGCAGTTCGGTGATGAAGGCGCGGCCAACCACACGCGCTTCTGCCGTGACTATGGCGAAGCGGGCGTCGAATTTTTTGTGTTTGGTCGCAGCGCGTTCGACCCCCGTTACCCGGCGCCGCAGAAATATCCGGCGCGCCAGACCCTTGAAGCCTCTCAGGCGGTCGCACGCCTGCACGGCTTGAAGGATGACGGCGTGGTCTACGCCCAACAGAACCCGGCAGTGATCGATGCGGGCGTGTTCCACAACGACGTGATTGCGGTCGGCAACGGCGAAGTACTGTTCTATCACGAGGACGCGTTTCTCAATACCGAGCAGATGCTCGCCGAACTGCAAGGGAAATTGGGCAAGCTGGGCGGCAACTTCCAGTCCGTCTGCGTGCCCCGCGCCCAGGTCAGTGTCGAAGACGCGGTACGTTCCTACCTGTTCAACAGCCAATTGTTGAGTCGCGCTGACGGCTCGATGCTGCTGATCGTGCCGGAAGAGTGCCGTGCCAATGAGCGCGTCTGGCAGTACCTGCAAGGACTGACCGCTGCCGGTGGTCTGATCCGCGAAGTGAAGGTGTTCGACCTCAAGCAAAGCATGCAGAACGGCGGCGGCCCGGCGTGCCTGCGTTTACGTGTGGCGTTGAACGAAACGGAGCTGGCGGCGGTGAATCCAGGCGTTATCATGACCGCGCCGTTGTACGAAACACTGACTCAGTGGGTAGGCAAGCACTACCGCGACAGCCTGCGCGAAAGCGACTTGGCTGACCCGCAATTGCTGCTTGAATGCCGGACGGCACTGGATGAACTGACGCAAATCCTTAAACTGGGCGCTGTTTATCCTTTCCAGATCAATTAAACGCCGCATGGCTGAGAGCTATTTATGACCACCGACACCCTGAAACTGATTCTTGAAGACACCGACGGCACCCAGCTGGAAACTTCCTGCACCCGCGTCGCCGTGGTCTGGCAGGGCAAGGAGATCTGGATCCAGCACGACGGCCGTGGCCAACTGCTGATCGGCGTGGACGTGGAAGAAGGTGACGCCGAGTACGCCAACCTGCTGATGCGCCCACTGGCCACCAACCTGATGAGCCTGCAACTGGAAATGGAACCGGCCGACGTTGAAGGTGATGACGACGATCACGTCCACGGCCCAGGCTGCAACCACTAAGGAAGCTGCGTATGCTCGCCCTCGGCAAACTGCTTGAACTGACCCTCGCCGGTCGTGAACCGGCGCAAAAAATTCAACTGACTGTCGACGGCGTGCAAATGCGCTGGCTCAGCGAAGGCGCGCTTGAAGTGCGCCCACCTGAAGCGAAGGACAATGGCGGCGACCTGTTGCTGTCGTCCGGCATCCATGGCAACGAAACCGCGCCGATCGAACTGCTCGACCGCCTGTTGCATGGTATAGCCCGTGGGGAAATCAAACCCCGTACCCGTATTCTGTTCCTGTTCGGCAACCCCGAGGCCATGCGCCGCGGCGAACGTTACCTGGAACTTGACGTCAACCGGCTGTTCAACGGCCGTCACGAAAAAAACATCGGCCCCGAGGCCATGCGTGCCGCCGAGCTTGAGCAACTGGCTCGTAGCTTCTTCTGCCAGCCTGGCCGTTCACGCCTGCATTACGACCTGCACACGGCCATTCGTGGCTCGAAGATCGAGCAGTTCGCGTTGTACCCGTGGAAGGACGGCCGTCAGCATTCGCGCCATGAACTGGCCCGCCTGCGCGCTGCCGGCATGGAAGCGGTGCTGTTGCAGAACAAGACCTCGATCACCTTCACCGCGTTTACCTACGAGCAATTGGAGGCTGAGGCTTTCACCTTGGAACTGGGCAAGGCGCGGCCGTTCGGGCAGAACGAGGGCGTGGACGTGTCCCGCCTGGAAACCCGCCTGAAGCAGATCATTGAAGGCAACGAGCCGGAAACCGAGAGCCTGGATGGTCTGCAACTGTTTGCCGTGTCCCGTGAAATCATCAAGCACAGCGATTCGTTCCTGATGCACCTGCCGGCGGATGTGGAGAACTTCTCGCCGTTGGCGCAGGGCTATTTGTTGGCTGAGGACGTGGCCAAGACCCGCTGGGTGATCGAGGAGGAGGGGGCGCGCATCATTTTCCCCAACCCGAAGGTGAAGAATGGTTTGCGAGCGGGGATATTGATTGTGCCGACGACGGACGCTGGCCTGGCCTGAAAAAGAAAAAACCCGGTTTTTACACCGGGTTTTTTGTGTCTCTTAGACGGCTACAGCCCGTGGCTCGCTGCGACGAATCGCACGCACCTTGTGCAGGGTATCGGCGCAGGTGCGTGCAGCTTCCTGGCCTTTGTGCACGAAGTGCTCGTAGAAGAAGGTCTGGTGTTCGCTGCCCGCGTGGAAGTGATGCGGGGTCAGGGATACGGAGAACACCGGCACTTCAGTTTCCAACTGCACCTGCATCAGGCCGCTGACCACCGATTGAGCGACGAACTCGTGGCGGTAGATGCCACCGTCCACCACCAGCGCGGCAGCAACGATACCGGCATAACGGCCGGTCTTGGCCAGCAGCTTGGCGTGCAGGGGCATTTCAAAGGCGCCGCCGACTTCGAAGAAATCGATGTCCGATTCCTGGTAGCCCTGGGCGATCATTTCCGCGAGGAAGCCTTTGCGCGATTGGTCGACAATATCCTTGTGCCAGCAGGCCTGGATAAATGCGACGCGCTCGCCGTGGTGGTTTTTGCTTTTGCTGTCGATTGCGGTGGGTTGCATGTTCTGACTCCTGTTTAAGAAAAAAACAGGGCGTTATGAATCGAATGGGATTTAAGGGTACGCAAGACGAGCGGCCCTTAGGTGCCAATCCCGTTCTCTCTTCATCCGGACTATGACCGTCGGCCCCGGGATCACACCGGGTCTGCTGACCTTGTCGCCGTCCTGCGTGAGCAGTTCGAGGCGCCAAGCGCTCGCGGGCTATACACATTGCGTGTAATTACCGCCGGTGGGGAATTGCACCCCGCCCTGAGAACGTTGCCACCAGAACCCTGGCGGCGGAGAGTTTTTAACATGGTTTTTCGAAAACTGCACGATTGCCGTATCGATAACCTATATCGGTTTGTTTGGTTGGTATTCGATTGAATGCGTGGGGGGCTTGATATTCCGTGGCGTTGCCCGCAGTAATCACACTCGAAAGGAACTTACTCAACCCTTCAGAGGCTTGTTTCATGTCTGTGATCGACCTGCGCAGCGACACCGTGACCCAACCCACCCCCGGCATGCGGGACGCGATGGCTGCTGCCGTCAGCGGCGATGACGTGTATGGCGAAGACCCCAGCGTCAATCACCTCGAAGCCGAGCTGGCCAAGCGCCTGGGCTTTGCCGCTGCGTTGTTCGTCCCGACCGGCACCATGAGCAACCTGCTGGCGTTGATGGCCCACTGTGAGCGCGGCGAGGAATACATTGTCGGCCAGCAGGCCCATACCTACAAATACGAAGGCGGTGGCGCGGCGGTGCTCGGTTCGATCCAGCCGCAACCCCTGGACGTGCAGGCCGATGGCTCACTGGACCTGGACCATGTATTGGCGGCGATCAAGCCCGACGACTTCCACTTCGCCCGCACCCGCTTGCTGGCGCTGGAAAACACCATGCAAGGCAAGGTATTGCCACTGGATTACCTGGCAAAGGCACGGGCGTTCACCCGTGAGCATGACCTGGCCCTGCATCTGGATGGCGCGCGGCTCTACAACGCAGCGGTCAAGCTCGGCGTGGATGCGCGCGAGATTGCCCAGCATTTCGATTCGGTGTCGGTGTGCCTGTCCAAAGGCCTCGGCGCACCAATTGGCTCGGTGCTGTGCGGTTCCACGGCGTTGATCGCCAAGGCCCGGCGCCTGCGCAAGATGGTCGGCGGCGGCATGCGCCAGGCCGGCTCGTTGGCGGCAGCGGGGTTGTATGCCCTGGATCACCAGGTTCAGCGCCTGGCCGACGACCACGCCAACGCCCAATGGCTGGGCGATGCGTTGCGCCAAGCCGGTTATGAGGTGGAGCCGGTGCAGACCAACATGGTCTACGTGCAGATCGGTGACCAGGCACAGGCCTTGAAGACATTTGCCGCCGAACGCGGGATCACGTTGAGCGCCGCCCCGCGCCTGCGCATGGTCACGCATTTGGATGTCAGCCGGGCGCAGATCGAGCAGGTAGCGCAGACATTCGTCGAATTTTCGCGGAAATGACAGTGCAGGCCGTCTAATTGAACGTTTCAATCGTATAAACACGCTGTACCACCGGCAAAGGGCCGATATAATGCGGCCCTTTGCCGTCGCTCCGTCTGATGATGTTGCGCACTGGCCTTTGGCCGCAGCCTCCGTGGAAGAACCTAATGAAAAGCGCAGAAATCCGTGAAGCCTTCCTTCGCTTCTTCGAAGAGCAAGGCCACACCCGTGTAGCCTCCAGCTCCTTGATCCCAGGCAATGACCCAACCCTGCTGTTCACCAACGCGGGGATGAACCAGTTCAAGGACTGCTTCCTGGGCCAGGAAAAGCGCGCGTACACCCGCGCTACCAGCAGCCAGAAGTGCGTACGCGCCGGCGGCAAGAACAGTGACCTGGAAAACGTCGGTTACACCGCGCGTCACCACACGTTCTTCGAAATGCTGGGCAACTTCAGCTTTGGCGACTATTTCAAGAAAGATGCGATCACCTTCGCCTGGACCTTCCTGACCGGCGTGCTGAAGCTGCCGAAGGAAAAACTCTGGGTCACCGTCTACGCGACGGACGACGAAGCGTATGACATCTGGACCCAACAAATCGGCGTGCCTGAAGAGCGCATGATCCGTATCGGCGACAACAAAGGCGCGCCGTACGCTTCCGATAACTTCTGGACCATGGGCGATACCGGCCCGTGCGGCCCTTGCACCGAGATCTTCTACGACCACGGCGCCGACATCTGGGGTGGCCCGCCGGGCTCGCCGGAAGAAGACGGCGACCGTTACATCGAGATCTGGAACAACGTGTTCATGCAGTTCAACCGCACCGCCGATGGCGTGTTGCATCCGCTGCCTGCGCCGTCGGTAGACACCGGCATGGGCCTGGAGCGGATCAGTGCGGTGATGCAGCACGTTCACTCCAACTACGAAATCGACCTGTTCACCAATCTGCTGAGCGCCTCGGCGGCAGCCATTGGCTGCGCCAACGAAAGCCAGTCTTCGCTCAAGGTGGTGTCGGACCACATCCGTTCCTGCGGTTTCCTGATCGCCGATGGCGTGCTGCCGTCGAACGAGGGCCGGGGCTACGTGCTGCGCCGCATCATCCGTCGCGCCTGCCGCCACGGTAACAAGCTGGGCGCCACCGGCAGCTTCTTCTACAAGATCGTTGCGGCACTGGTTGCCGAGATGGGCGAAGCCTTCCCGGAACTCAAGCAGCAGCAAGGCAATATCGAGCGCGTGCTCAAGGCGGAGGAGGAGCAGTTCTCCAAGACCCTGGACCACGGCCTGAAAATTCTCGAGCAGGATCTGGCTGGTCTCAAGGGCACCGTGGTGCCGGGCGACGTGGTGTTCAAGCTGTACGACACCTACGGATTCCCGATGGACCTGACTGCCGACATCGCCCGTGAGCGCGAGCTGACTATCGACGAAGCCGGCTTTGAGCGCGAGATGGAAGCCCAGCGCGTGCGTGCACGTTCCGCCAGTTCGTTCGGCCTGGACTACAACACCTTGGTCAAGGTTGATGTGCCAACTGAGTTCACCGGCTACAACGCTACCGTGGGCTCGGCCAAGATCGTTGCCATCTATAAAGACGGCAAGTCGGTCGATGTATTGAACGAAGGCGAAGAAGCGGTGGTGGTCCTGGACCAGACGCCGTTCTACGCCGAATCCGGTGGCCAGGTGGGCGACTGTGGTTTCCTGAGTTCGACGTCCGGTCGTTTTGACGTGCGCGACACCACCAAGACTGGCGGTGCGTTCCTGCATCACGGTGTGATGGTGCTGGGCAACCTGACGGTCGGTGCGCCGGTCGACACCCAGGTCGACGCCGACGTGCGCCACGCCACCGCGCTGAACCACTCGGCCACGCACTTGCTGCACGCTGCGCTGCGCCAGGTGTTGGGCGATCACGTGCAACAAAAGGGTTCGTTGGTCGACAGCCAGCGCCTGCGTTTCGACTTCAGCCACTTTGAAGCGATCAAGCCGGAGCAGATCAAGGCCCTGGAAGACATCGTCAACGCCGAGATTCGCAAGAACACTGCAGTAGAAACCGAAGAAACCGATATCGAGACTGCAAAAGCCAAGGGCGCCATGGCGCTGTTCGGCGAGAAGTACGGCGACAGCGTGCGCGTACTGAGCATGGGCGGCGACTTCTCGGTAGAACTGTGTGGCGGTATCCACGCCAACCGTACCGGTGACATCGCCCTGCTGAAAATCATCAGCGAAGGTGGCGTGGCGTCCGGTGTGCGTCGTATCGAGGCGGTCACCGGCGCTGCGGCCCTGGCCTACCTGAATGCGGCAGAAGAACAACTCAAGGAAGCGGCCAGCCTGGTCAAGGGCAGCCGCGACAACCTGATCGACAAACTGTCCGCTGTGCTGGAGCGCAACCGCGCCCTGGAGAAGCAGCTGGAGCAGTTGCAAGCCAAGGCAGCCAGCGCGGCGGGCGACGATCTGTCGGCTTCGGCGGTGGACGTCAAGGATGTGAAGGTTTTGGCCGCACGCCTGGACGGTCAGGACGGCAAGGCGCTGTTGGCCTTGGTCGATCAGTTGAAGAACAAGCTCGGCCGCGCAGTGATCCTGCTCGGCGGTGTCCATGAGGATAAGGTCGTTCTGGTTGCCGGTGTAACCAAGGACCTGACTGGCCAACTCAAGGCCGGTGATTTGATGAAGCAAGCCGCCGCGACAGTGGGCGGGAAGGGCGGTGGTCGTCCGGACATGGCGCAAGGCGGTGGTGTAGACGCCGGCAGCCTGGACGCAGCCCTGGCCCTGACCGTGCCGTTTGTCGAGGCAGGTATTTAAGGCACTGTTAACCGGCCCGTGGTCTAGTCACGGGCCTGTTCGGTGCTGGTTGATTGGATATTAGGCGCCCCTTTACGGGCTGAGGCGGCTTAGAAATGGCTTTGATCGTACAGAAATTTGGAGGCACCTCGGTCGGTTCTGTCGAAAGAATCGAGCAGGTGGCCGACAAGGTTAAGAAATTCCGCGATGCCGGCGACGACCTGGTGGTGGTGCTGTCGGCCATGAGCGGCGAGACCAATCGCCTGATCGATCTGGCCAAGGCAATCAGTGGTGATCAACAGCCGCTCCCGCGTGAGCTGGATGTGATCGTGTCTACCGGCGAGCAGGTGACCATCGCCTTGCTGGCCATGGCGCTGAACAAGCGCGGTGTGCCGGCGGTGTCCTACACTGGCAGCCAGGTGCGTATCCTGACCGACAGCGCGCACACCAAGGCGCGCATCCTGCAGATCGACGATCAGAAAATCCGTACGGATCTGAAAGCCGGTCGCGTGGTAGTTGTAGCGGGCTTCCAGGGCGTGGACGAGCAGGGCAACATCACCACCCTCGGGCGTGGCGGTTCGGACACCACCGGCGTGGCGCTGGCAGCGGCGCTCAAGGCCGATGAATGCCAGATCTATACCGATGTGGACGGCGTCTACACCACTGACCCGCGTGTGGTGTCCGTGGCCCAGCGCCTGGACAAGATCACCTTTGAAGAGATGCTGGAAATGGCCAGCCTCGGTTCCAAGGTGTTGCAGATCCGTGCGGTGGAATTCGCCGGCAAGTACAACGTTCCGCTGCGCGTATTGCACAGCTTCAAAGAGGGTCCGGGCACCCTCATTACTATTGATGAAGAGGAATCCATGGAACAGCCGATCATTTCCGGTATCGCTTTCAACCGTGATGAAGCCAAGCTGACTATCCGTGGCGTGCCAGACACCCCGGGCGTGGCCTTCAAGATCCTGGGCCCGATCAGCGGCGCGAACATTGAAGTCGACATGATCGTGCAGAACGTTTCGCACGATAACACCACCGATTTCACCTTCACCGTGCACCGCAACGAGTACGATGCGGCGGAGCGGATCCTGCAGAACACTGCGAAGGAAATCGGCGCCCGTGAAGTGGTCGGCGATACCAAGATCGCCAAGGTGTCGATCGTGGGTGTGGGCATGCGCTCTCACGCGGGCGTTGCCAGCCGCATGTTCGAGGCCCTGGCCAAGGAAAGCATCAACATCCAGATGATCTCCACGTCGGAAATCAAGGTCTCGGTGGTGATCGAAGAGAAGTACCTGGAACTGGCTGTACGCGCGCTGCATACCGCTTTTGAGCTGGACGCTCCGGCCCGACAGGGCGAGTGACGAAGTGCCAGGAAGGCGCGGTTTACCGCGCCTTTCCTTTTTTTGTAGGGCGCATGTTCTTTTGCGTGCGCTCGACAATACTTAGGCGGGTAGGGCTATGGCCTTTGGGTTGTAGGTTGAAGGCCTTTTTTTTGCAGACTGTTGTTCCTGAACTGAAATGCGTGAGGAGAAAGGTATGCTGATTCTGACTCGTCGTTGCGCAGAAAGCCTGATTATCGGTGATGGCGAAATCACCGTGACCGTGCTCGGCGTCAAAGGCAATCAAGTGCGTATCGGGGTTAACGCTCCGAAAGAGGTAGCGGTACACCGCGAGGAAATCTACCTGCGGATCAAGAAAGAGAAGGACGAAGAACCAAGCCTTTAATTTTTATCGTTTTTTATGTTTGCAAACGGGGATGAACGTGGTTAATATACGCCCCGTGTTGCGGAGAGCTGGCCGAGTGGCCGAAGGCGCTCCCCTGCTAAGGGAGTACACCTCAAAAGGGTGTCGGGGGTTCGAATCCCCCGTTCTCCGCCATTATTTGCTTAGTACGTTGCAATCTGGTTTTTTCGCTAAGTTGTTGAAAATTAACGAAAAAATAGCTTTACATAGAGATTGAACGGCCTATAATGCGCGGCAACAAATGCACTCGTAGCTCAGCTGGATAGAGTACTCGGCTACGAACCGAGCGGTCACAGGTTCGAATCCTGTCGAGTGCACCATTTAAGAATCAGTTGCAGTCATGCAGGTGATTCGGTTACAACCAGTTGTGATCTGGTCTAAAAACACAATCTGCACTCGTAGCTCAGCTGGATAGAGTACTCGGCTACGAACCGAGCGGTCACAGGTTCGAATCCTGTCGAGTGCACCATACAAACAAAAAGCCCGCCTAGTGCGGGCTTTTTGCCGTCTGGGGTTTGTGTAGGATTTTTTCTTTTTCTCTCGCCTTCATGTGTTCTCCTCCTCCACTGCGTCGTCGCAGTTCATAGATACAGCCAATGCTCAGCTTTGGCTCGCAAGCGCTTGTTCTTTCCAGTTTTTTGACGTTTAAAGTGGCCGGGCGGTGTATCATTGCGCCCGTCAGCCCCGCCGGGGCTTGTGGAATACCTCCATGGACTTACCCAGTAGTTGCTCAGTACCCCGCTTTACCAATCATGAATTGACTGATTGATCCTTCCGGCGTGCCCCGCTGCTGGGAGTGGAGTTCGCCTATGACCGAAGTAGAAGTAAAGAAAACACAAGAAAGCCTGCAGGATCGCCTGGCTCAAGTCATCGAGCTGCTGCAGCGCCAACGCGTGGTCGAAGACCTTACGCATCGCCAGGACGGCCCGAACAACAACCTGGTCGAAAACCTGGTTCACCGGCAAAACCTCGTCGAGCTGCAACGTAAGCTCGACGACCTGCACTCCGCCGACGTCGCCTACATTCTCGAAGCGTTGCCACTGGATGATCGACTGACCCTCTGGCAGTTGGTCAAGGCTGACCGCGACGGCGACATCCTGCTCGAAGTATCCGACTCGGTCCGTGAAACCCTGATCGCCGACATGGACGATCACGAGCTCCTGGCTGCGGCCAAGGAAATGGACGCTGACGAACTGGCCGACCTGGCCCCCGAGCTGCCCCGTGATGTTGTCCATGAGCTGATGGAGGCTCTTGACGGCCAGCAGCGTGAGCGTGTGCGCTCCGCGCTGTCCTACGACGAGGATCAGGTCGGCGCGCTGATGGACTTCGAGATGGTCACCATCCGCGAAGACGTCAGTTTGGAAGTGGTCTTGCGTTACCTGCGTCGTCTCAAAGAGTTGCCGGGCCATACCGACAAGCTGTTTGTGGTCGATTACGAAGGCATTCTCAAGGGCGTGTTGCCGATCAAGCGTCTGCTGGTCAACGACCCTGAGAAGAAAGTAGCCGACGTCATGGCCAGTGATCCGGTGAGTTTTCACCCGGATGAAGACGCCTACGAGGCTGCCCAGGCGTTTGAGCGTTATGACTTGATCTCGGCGCCGGTGGTCGACAAGAACGGCAAGCTCATCGGCCGTTTGACCATCGATGAAATGGTCGACTTGATTCGTGAAGAAAGTGAGACCGAAGTCCTCAACATGGCAGGTTTGCGTGAGGAGGAAGACATCTTTGCCTCGGTCTGGCGCTCACTGCATAACCGTTGGGCGTGGCTGGCCGTTAACCTGATCACCGCTTTTATCGCGTCGCGGGTTATTGGCTTGTTCGAAGGTTCGATCGAGAAGCTGGTGGCGCTCGCTGCGCTGATGCCGATTGTGGCCGGGATCGGCGGCAACTCAGGTAACCAGACGATTACCATGATTGTGCGCGCCATGGCGCTGGACCAGGTCAGTACAGCGAACTCGTCGCGCTTGCTGCGCAAAGAGTTGGCGGTTGGCCTGATCAACGGCCTGGTCTGGGGTGGGGTGATCGGTGTGGTGGCCTACTTGCTGTATGGCAGCTGGTCGCTCGGTGTGGTGATGACCGCCGCCATGACCCTCAACCTGCTGCTGGCGGCGCTCATGGGGGTGTTGATCCCCATGACCCTGGCCCGCCTTGGGCGCGACCCGGCAATGGGTGCCAGCGTGATGATCACGGCCATGACCGACAGTGGTGGCTTCTTCATCTTCCTGGGCCTGGCAACGATCTTCCTGCTCTGATTCCACCCCGCGGGGGCAAATCTGCCCCCGCCTCAAATCTTCTTCCCGAATCCCACGCAAAAAAAAAGCCAGCACATGGCTGGCTTCGGCTTTCAGGTGCAGATCAATTGGCTTCTGCGGCCGCCTCAACGTCGTGCGCGATAAGCGAGACGAGAGCATTTTGCTGGCGGTGGGAGAGCTGACGAAAACGCTGCAGCAGTTCGCGTTCGTGCAGCGACAGCTCGGGGCTGTCCAGGCGCATGCTCAACTCTTCGCCCAACGCACCTTCCTGAATGAGGCTTTGTTCCAGGCGCGCGATGATTTCGGAGTTCATGCTGCGGTGATGATTGCGAGCCACCTCGGCAATGCGTTCCCGCATTCCGTCTGGCAGACGTACGACGAACTTGTCAGCCGTACGGCTGGAATAAATTGCCTGTTTCAATGGGCGCATATATTTAACCGGTTAGTTCAGGGGAGCGGTTTCTGGAATTGGCCGCAAGATGAGTGTTAAGACAAGGCTCACGACCAAAGTTCAACCCGAATTGCAAAGAGGCCGCATCATGCCTCAGATTTGACATTTCCTTGGCGTCAATTCTGTGACAAATATTGAACTGCCTAAAGGCTTTATGCCAGCACTCATTTGCGTTTTTGCGGACTGGTTGGAAAACTTTTCCACGCGTGAATCCGCGAGGGAACTTCCTGCAAGTCCAGGCCACCACAGGGTTTCAGGCCGCTCATCCTATAACAAAGTGGCCTTTTGCCCTTAATTTTAAGACTAGTGGCAATTTGCCGATTAGCGAGGGGGAGGCGACATAAGGTAGGGAGGGGGAGTTAGCGCAGGACGGGGTCGAATTTGATGCGGCGACCCACGATCAAGGTGAGCAACAATAGGCTGGCAAACACGCCGCTGGCGACAAATGCAGTCGTTTGGCTGTCCTGGGAGTCAGCCCCCAGGCCCAGAATCCCTGTTAATGCGGTCAGGCACAAAAACAGCCAGGCAAATTTATTCATCAGAGGCTTCCTCAGAAAACCCAGTGTTCAGAAGCGGGTGCGGACTGAGTGTCTTGGGTCAGGCGTGCGGGCGATTGCGCGTTGGGTGTCATCACCGCCAGTTGCGGGCGTTGTTGCAGATGATGTGGCACAGCCTGGCTTAGCTGCGCAGGGTCATTGGTGCCAGTCGATTGAAAGTGAAACATCAGCAATGTCGCCAGGGCTATGGTGTTGAGGGCTAACAGAAGGGCACTGTTCATGGTCATGTTCTCCGCTTAACGCCGTGGCTTATTGGGTTTGTAGGAGAAGTATTGCAGGTGTCGTGCCAATCTATTACTTCAATAAAATCAAGTGCTTAAGTCTACTTTAAGCGGCTGGAAGGTTGCAATTTGCAATGATGGCGTTTTGGGGGAGTGCATTTTGCACGATGGCCTCGCAGGCCCCGTGTTTGCGGGGTCAGGGCAGGATAAATAAGGCTGGCATCGACCTACACTCAAAAAGCCCACGGACGACATGACAAAACCTACCTCGGCCGTTAACATGCACGCCGTCCGTCGCCGCGCCTTTAGCGCAACGGCTGTCATTTGTCCCAGTAGCTCAATTGGATAGAGCATCCCCCTCCTAAGGGGAAGGTTGGCCGTTCGAACCGGCCCTGGGACACCAGATTCAAAGCCTCGCACAGATCCGTCTGGCGGGGCTTTTTTGTGGGCGTTTTCCGAAGATGGGTCGAACCTTGCCGGGGTTCTGGGTTCACAGCCCTGGCATCGTGTATTTATAGCAATCTGTGTATCCCGCGAGCAGCCAGGCAGCGTCTGAGCCTTGAAGCAAAATAATCCCCGGAAACAGCGCATACCGCCTGTCCGGACCCGGCCACCCCGGACTATCATGCCGATAGCCCTGTCTCTCACCGCAAGGAGCCGCTCGGAACGCCGATGCGCCAGATCTGGAAATCTTTTCGAGCCCTTTATTTTGCCTCCTTGATGATGCTGATCGGCTCCGGCCTGCTCAGTACTTACCTGGCCCTGCGCCTGGCGGCCGATCATGTCGACAGCCTGTGGGTCGGTGCGTTGATGGCGGCCAACTATTTTGGCCTGGTGCTGGGTGGCAAGATCGGGCACCGCCTGATTGCCCGGGTCGGGCATATCCGCGCCTACGCCACCTGCGCCGGGATCGTCGGTGCGGCGGTGTTGGGGCATGGTCTGATCGACTGGTTGCCGGCCTGGATCGTGCTGCGGATGATCGTGGGCCTGGGCATGATGTGCCAGTACATGGTCATCGAAAGCTGGCTCAATGAGCAGGCCGACGCCAAGCAGCGCGGCGTGGTGTTCAGCGGCTATATGATCGCGTCCTACTTGGGCCTGGTGCTCGGCCAGCTGATTCTGGTCATGCACCCGCAGTTGGGCCTTGAACTGCTGATGCTGGTCGCGCTGTGCTTTGCCCTGTGCCTGGTGCCAGTGGCCATGACGCGCCGGATTCACCCGGCGCCTCTGCACCCCGCGCCGATGGAGCCGCGCTTCTTTATCAAGCGGGTGCCGCAGTCGCTGAGTACGGTGCTTGGGGCGGGGTTGATTGTCGGCTCGTTCTACGGTCTGGCGCCGCTGTATGCCTCTCAGCAAGGCTTGACCACCGAGCAAGTGGGTCTGTTCATGGGTAGCTGTATTTTTGCCGGGCTGGTGGTGCAGTGGCCGTTGGGCTGGTTGTCTGACCGTTATGATCGCGCGCTGCTGATCCGTTGCTTTGCGCTGTGCCTGGCAGTGGCGGCGTTGCCGTTGGCGATACTGACCAAGGTGCCGCTGGAAGTGTTGTTCGTGGCAGGCTTCGTCTGCTCCCTGGTGCAGTTTTGTCTTTATCCCTTGGCGGTGGCGTTCTCCAACGACCATGTGGAGGGTGATCGCCGCGTATCGCTGACAGCCATGCTGCTGGTGACGTACGGTGTTGGCGCCAGTGTCGGGCCTTTGCTGGCCGGTGTGGTGATGAAGCTGTTCGGCAGTCACATGCTGTATGCGTTTTTCAGTCTGTGCGCATTGATCCTGGTGTGGCGCATCCGGCCAAAAGCGGTCACCAACCTGCATCAGGTGGACGATGCGCCGTTGCACCACGTGGCGATGCCCGACAGCATGTCCAGCTCGCCACTGGTGGCCTGCCTTGATCCGCGGGTGGATGAGGCGGTGGTGCAGGAACAAATGCAAACCACTGTCCCGGAGCCTGAACCGCAAACGGAGCCAAGTCCGGAGGCAGAGGAACCGCCTTTCGTGGGGCCTCCTGAACCTGTGGGGCCAGACGAGCATCCTCACGACTTGAGCAGGGCGCGACCCTGAATGCAAAACGGGCAGATCCCATCAGGATCTGCCCGTTTTTTTTGCCGCGATCTTTAAGCTTTAAAAATCGTCGTCTTTGTCAAAGCGTCGTGCTTCGCGTTGCAACTGGTACACAAAGCGCTCGACCTGGCGCTGCACCAAGCCACTCATGTTGTGGAAGCGCACGCCAGCGAAAGTGGTGTTGATCTTCTCTTCGAAGTGCAGGTAACGCAGTTCGACCGAAGTGGTCATGCTGCCAAAGGGCAGGGCGGCGATAAAACGGTCGTAGACCTGGCCCAGTTGCAGGCGCTCGGAGATATCCCCTTCAAAGCGCAGTTTGCAGCCGGTGGCGGAAATATCCAGCAGTTTGCCGCTGACGGGGGCTTTGAGCTTCTCGCCACCCAATTCAATATTGACCAGTTGGGCCAGCTTCAAGGCGGCGCGGAACGCATTGCGGCGCTGGTGGTAGACCACTTCGTCGGGCATGGCGCCGGTGTAGATGCGGTGACCGTCTTTTTCGCTGATGGTGTAGGTGCCGTTGCTTTCCCAGGCGACGCGCACGCCTTCATGAAAACCTTCGATACGAAACGGTTCGCCGCTTTCCAGGAAGCGTTCACCGTCACGCGGGATCATTTCGTCCAGCGCCAGGGTCTTGCTGTCCCGGTCAACGTCCACCAGGTAGCTCTGGAAGCGCTGGCTGCGTTCGTGGAAGGTGATGATCAGCGGGTCATGGCTGTCTTGCAGCATCCGTAGGGTGCTGGCGATTTCCAGAGGCGTGGTGAGGACCTTGGGTGGCTGCGGGGCATCTTCCGCATTAAGGGCGTTGAACACGGTTCTTCCATCTCCAGACAAAATACGACTACACGCAAGAGCAGGCATTCTGCCAGTATGTGGCGCGCCTTGGATAGGCCGCGCTGTAAAGCGGCGTCAGGCTTGGCTGCGGGTGCTTGGCTTGACCAGGCGCGAGGTGGAACCCTGAGCGTTGTAAAGCGCCGGAGGCTCTCCGCCGTGAAGTATACGCAACTGGTTGGCGGTCGTGGCTTGCTGGAGCTGGATCGACTGACCGTTGAGCAGGTTGGCTTCCTGGCACTGGGTGAGCAATTGATTGAGTTCTTTGCTCTGGGCCAGTAATTGATCGCCGACCGTGGAGTGGCTGGCCAACTGCGCCAAGCCATCATGGTCTGCCGGCAGGCCCAGGCTGGCGAGGATCTGGCTGCGCTTCTTGCCGTGCTGTTCCAGCAGGACAATCAGCGACTGCTTGCGCGCGAGGATTTCTTCCAGCAGGGGCATATCCCGGCCGTAAAGGGCCAGGGATTCTTCCCTGAGCAGCTCGAGCAGCTGTTGCGTCGGCGCTAGATCATCAATGATCAGTTGAAGCAGATTTTCGTCGTGATGCATGGCTGGCCTTGGGGTTTAAGCGTCCAAAAGCCCGGCGCAGGCCTTTGCCTAGCGCTCGGCTTCGAAATTAAGCAGCTTGCTGGCTACACGGTTGCTGTCGACTTTATAGCTGCCATCGGCGATTGCCTGTTTCAATTCGGCCACACGGGCTTTATTGACCACCGGTTGATCGCGCAGCGAGTCAGTGACCTTCTGCAACTGTTGAGCCTCATTGCTCAGGTGTACGGATTCCCCGCTCTGGCTGGCGCTGGCCTGTTCTGCCTTGGCGGGCAGTGGCTGGGCCTTGGCTTCTACGCTGTCTTTGGTGCCAGTAGCTCGCGTAGGGGCCGACGTAGTCGGGGTGTTATTTAAACGACTGAAATCGATGACCATGATCAAAAAACCTCTGGGTATTTGGACGCTTGCCATGTTTTCGGCCATACCCGGACAAACTTTAGGCTCGATTGACAATAAAACCTGCAGGCCGGCATCCAACCGACAGTGTAGGAAAAGCGCGCGTCCGATACCAGTAATCTATAAAGCCACCTCCACCTGACCCGGTGCGGTGACCCGCGCCTTGATCACCCGGTTGGAGTTGAGGTTCTTGACGCGAATCTGTTCGCTCATACCGCCGTTGGACAACGCTTCCCCCGGCATTTTGACCTGCAACGCGCCGCTGCTGGCGGAAATCACTACCTGGTCGCCTTTGCGAATCACCTCCGCCTGCTCAAGATGCACCAAAGTAATGACCTGGTCGGTGACCACTGGTCGGGTCAATTTCTGCCCGACCGCCTGGTCGAGTGAGGTCAGGTAGCCCTGGCTGATCATACTGATGTCGCGTTCGCGCAGCACAACGTCGTCGAAACCGATGATGCCGGTGCGTTTCAATGGCCGAGCAACCACTACCACATCGCGGAACAGCTTGACCTGCGCCGGCACGAACACGGTCCAGGGCGAGGCGCCGTCGCAGCGCACTTTGACCGTCACGCGGCCGATGGGCTGGGCGGGGCTTTCCAGGGTGGCTGTCAATTCCTTGTCGCACATGGGCATGCGCAACCGTGGGTCCAGCTGGTTGACCTGGATTTCATATCGCCCTGGCGTCTGGGTAGTCGCCAGATAATCTTCTACAGTGAACTCAAGAAAGCCTTGAGTGACGCCGATAAGTAGATCAGGCAAGGTGACGTTGTCTGCGCGGGCCGTGGCGCCCAGGCCCAAGGCAAGCAACGCCAGCGGTACGCAGAGCAATCTGCAGAACCGGGTCAGGTGAAGGCGTCGGGAAACTGTCGTTTTAATATCCATGATCTGTAAATAGCAAAGGCCGTGCCGTTTAGTGTTGGGTGCGCGTCGCACCTTTAAAGGTTTTAGCGTAGGAGTCTGGGCATGGCAGGAGTAATGGATTCAGTAAACCAGCGCACACAGCTGGTAGGGCAGAATCGCCTGGAGTTGTTGCTTTTTCGCCTGGATGGCAAGCAGCTGTATGGCATCAACGTGTTCAAGGTGCGGGAAGTGCTGCAATGCCCCAAGCTGACGATCATGCCCAAGTCCAGCCCGGTGGTGTGCGGCGTTGCCAGCATCCGTGGCGCGACGATCCCGATTCTTGACCTGGCCCTGGCAACCGGTTCGGCGGGTTTGCAGGACCGCGAGAACCCCTTCGTGATCATTACCGAGTACAACACCAAGACCCAGGGCTTCCTGGTGCGCTCGGTGGAGCGCATCGTCAACATGAACTGGGAAGAGATCCATCCGCCGCCCAAGGGCACCGGTCGCGATCACTACCTGACGGCGGTGACGCGGGTCGATAACCAGTTGGTGGAAATCATCGACGTGGAGAAGATCCTCGCCGAAGTGGCCCCCACCTCTGAATCGATTTCCGTGGGGGTGGTGGACGCCGAAACTGCGCACAAGGCAATTTCCCTGCGAGTGCTGACGGTGGACGATTCCTCGGTGGCGCGTAAACAGGTGACCCGTTGCCTGCAAACGGTCGGCGTGGAAGTGGTGGCCCTCAATGACGGTCGCCAGGCCCTGGATTACCTGCGCAAGCTGGTGGATGACGGCAAGAAGCCGGAAGAAGAATTCTTGATGATGATCTCCGACATCGAGATGCCGGAAATGGACGGCTACACCCTCACGGCCGAGATACGCAACGATCCACGCATGCAAAAATTGCATATCATCCTGCATACTTCGTTGTCGGGTGTCTTCAACCAGGCGATGGTCAAGAAGGTCGGTGCCGATGACTTCCTGGCCAAATTCCGTCCTGATGACCTGGCATCCCGGGTAGTCGACCGGATCAAGGCAGCAGATCACGGCTAGGGGGATTTCCCCTGGCGGTCACACGATTTAAGAGGCGGTATCATTGTCTACGGGTAATTTGGATTTCGAACAGTTCCGGGTCTTCCTGGAAAAAGCCTGTGGCATATTGCTCGGTGAAAACAAGCAGTACCTGGTATCCAGCCGTCTCAACAAACTGATGGAGCAGCAGGGCATCAAGTCGTTGGGTGAGCTGGTCCAGCGCATCCAGGGGCAGCCGCGCAGCGGGCTCAAGGAGATGGTGGTCGATGCCATGACCACCAACGAAACCCTGTGGTTTCGTGACACCTACCCGTTTGAAGTGCTCAAGAGCAGAGTGCTGCCGGAAGCCATCAAGGCCAGCCCCGGCCAGCGCCTGCGCATCTGGTCGGCTGCCTGCTCTTCGGGGCAGGAGCCGTACTCGATTTCGATGTCCATCGATGAGTTCGAGCGGACCAATCTGGGCCAGTTGAAGGCTGGGGCGCAAATCGTCGCCACTGACCTGTCCGGCACCATGCTCACCAACTGCAAGACCGGCGAGTACGACAGCCTGGCCCTGGGCCGTGGTTTGTCCCAGGAACGCCTGCAGCGTTACTTCGACCCGAAAGGGGCAGGGCGTTGGGCGGTCAAGGCGCCGATCAAGAGCCGCGTGGAATTCCGCTCGTTCAACCTGCTCGACAGCTACGCCAGCCTGGGCAAGTTCGACATGGTGTTCTGCCGCAACGTGCTGATCTACTTCTCGGCCGAAGTGAAGAAAGACATCCTGCTGCGCATCCATGGCACGCTCAAGCGTGGCGGTTATCTGTTCCTCGGTGCTTCCGAAGCGCTGAACGGTCTGCCGGATCATTACCAGATGGTGCAATGCAGTCCGGGGATCATCTACCAGGCCAAGTGACGCACGCTTGAACAAACAATGGGAGGCCCCACAAAGGCCTCCCATTTTTTTGGCCGCAAAGCGGCAAACGCCATTGCCGCTTTACTGGCGCCACGCGGAAACCGCTTGCCGCTTTTCTGGCATTGCCGCCGGCAACCGCCCCCCAAACCCTTGATATACGGGCCTTCGTAAGATTGGCATGCACCTTGCTATAACCCAGTTAACGAAAAGCAGGTCAGCCCTTAAAGGTTTCCGCCATGAGCATCAGCTTCGATAAAGCGCTCGGTATCCACGAACAAGCCCTGGGCTTCCGCGCCCAGCGTGCCGAAGTCCTGGCCAACAACATTGCCAACGCCGACACCCCGAACTACAAGGCTCGGGACCTGGACTTCTCCGCCGTGCTCGCCGCACAGCAGGACAAGACCAAGAACGGCACCTTCGCCTTGAACATGACCAACAGCCGTCATATCGAAGCCCAAGGCCTGAGCAATGGTGACGAGTCGTTGCTGTATCGCACGCCGATGCAGCCGTCGATCGACCAGAACACCGTCGACGCGCAGTTGGAGCAATCGGCCTACGCCGAGAACTCGGTGAACTTTCAAGCCAGCTTCACCCTGCTTAACAGCAAATTCAAAGGGCTGATGTCAGCCCTGCGTGGAGAGTAAGCCATGTCCCTGTCCAGTGTTTTCAATATTGCCGGCAGTGGCATGAGCGCGCAGACCACGCGTTTGAACACCGTCGCCAGTAACATCGCCAACGCCGAGACCGTGTCTTCGAGCATTGACCAGACCTACCGCGCCCGTCACCCGGTGTTCGCCACCATGTTCCAGGGCGGCCAGGCGGGCGGCAGCGATTCGTTGTTCCAGGACCAAGGTGCAGCAGGCTCCGGTGTGCAAGTGCTCGGCGTGGTCGAAGACCAAAGCAACCTTGAAGCCCGCTACGAACCCAACCATCCCGCCGCGAACGAAAAGGGTTATGTCTACTACCCGAACGTCAACGTGGTCGAGGAAATGGCCGACATGATTTCCGCCAGCCGTTCGTTTCAGACCAACGCGGAAATGATGAACACCGCCAAAACCATGATGCAGAAGGTCCTGACCCTGGGTCAGTGATAAGGGGCGCCAAATAATGGCCATTGTTGATACGAGTAACAACACGCCAGTCCAGGACCTTTTCAACTCCAAGGTCAAGACCGCGACAGACAACGCCAGCAGCCTGGGTGACGCTTCCAAGGCCGCGACCGGCAAACAGTCGCTGGGCAAGGATGCGTTCCTGCAACTGCTGGTTACCCAGTTGAAAAACCAGAACCCGCTGTCGCCGCAAGACAACGGCGCGTTCGTGGCCCAGCTGGCGCAGTTCAGCAGCCTGGAAGGCATCAACACCCTGAATGACTCGGTGAATGCGATCTCCAGCAACTTCAGCTCGTCGCAAGCGCTGCAGGCGTCGTCGCTGGTAGGCCGCTCGATCATCATCCAGACCGACAAGGCCATGGTGGATACCAGCAAGAGCATGACCGGTTCGGTGGATGTGACAACGGCGACGGGCAACGTCACCGTCAAGGTCACCGATAAAGACGGCAACCTGGTGCGCACCATCGAAATGGGCGCCCAGAGTGCCGGCAGCCAGAGCTTTATCTGGGATGGCAAAAACGACAAGGGCGAGGTCGCTCCTGCGGGCACCTACACCTTCAATGCCACCACCAAGAATGACAAGGGTGACGCCGTTGCCCTGACCACTTCGCTGCCAGCAACGGTAACGAGCGTGACCCTGAGCAAGACCGGCGGCGAAATGCTGCTGAACCTGGCTGGCGGCATGGGCAGCGTCAAGCTGTCGCAAATTCAGACTATCGGTACATAGAGCCGGCTAAATACGGCAGAGGGAGAGAAACATGTCTTTTAACATCGGCCTTAGCGGCCTCTATGCGGCCAACAAACAACTGGACGTGACCGGCAACAACATCGCCAACGTCGCGACTACTGGCTTCAAGTCGTCCCGTGCGGAATTCGCGGACATCTACGCCGCCTCCAAACTGGGTACTGGCCAGAACAGTATCGGCAACGGTGTGAACCTGGCGGCCGTGTCCCAGCAGTTCACCCAAGGTGACGTGAACGGCAGCGGTGGCATCCTGGACATGGCGATCCAGGGCGGCGGTTTCTTCGTGCAGAAGGGCAGCGACGGTTCGCTGGAGTACACCCGTAGTGGTGCCTTCCGTGCCGACAAAGATGGCTACATCACCAACAACACCGGCACTTCGCGCCTGCAAGGTTATGCCGCGGACGAGAACGGCAAGATCATCAAGGGCGGCCTGACCGACCTGCAATTGAACCTGTCGAACCTGCCGCCGAAGGCGTCCACCAAAGTGGACTCCACCAGTAACCTGAACTCCTCGGAGCCGGTGATCGACCAGGTGGCGAAGCCGTTCAACCCGAACGACACCAGCACCTTTACCACTCAATACAGCACCACCTTGTACGACTCCCAGGGCAACGCACACCCGATGGTGCAGTACCTGGTGAAAACCGACGGCAATAAGTGGAATGCCTATACCCTGATCGATGGTCGCAACCCTAACGGTTCTGCGCCAACCGGTACGCCATCGACTCCGCCAGTGCCGTCGGCATTGACCTTTGATGGCAATGGCAAGCTGACTAGCGTCGTGACCGGCGGTGTGTCCGACAAGACTCTGACTATTACCGGTTGGGTCCCTGGCACTGTGACTGATGGTGTGTGGAAGGCCAATGGTGCGAATGCCAACCCGACCGGCATCGCCGTCAACATGGCCAACATTACCCAGTACAACTCGGCCACGTACCGCAACCCACCGGTCACCGATGGCTACGCCACCGGCCAGATCACCGGCCTGAAAATCGACGGCAGCGGTGTACTGTTCGCAACGTTCAGCAACCAGCAGAGCAAGGCCATTGGCCAGATCTCTCTGGCCAGCTTCAACAACGAACAAGGCCTGCAGCCCAACGGCGGCACTACCTGGAAAGAGACCTTCGCTTCGGGCCAGCCAGGTTATGACACCCCGCAAGCCGGCACCCTGGGCTCGATCGTGGCCAACTCCCTGGAGAACTCCAACGTCAACCTGACCAACGAGCTGGTGGACCTGATCAAGGCCCAGAGCAACTATCAGGCGAACGCCAAGACCATCTCCACCCAGAGCACCATCATGCAGACCATCATTCAGATGACGTAATGTCATTGGTCTGACGCTGGTAAAAGAAAACCCCTCAACGAGGGGTTTTTTTTGCGCGTTCATTTTGTAGGCGCGACTTTTCGTACTGCCTGCGTCCCTACGAGACCACTCGTTTTTACTGGAACGGCCGACGCACTTTTCCCTACCAAGTACACCAACGGTGGCTTACGGGCGGGGGAAATTTATGCAATGGGCTCAACAGATATCAGGCCAAACGGCTCGGGTTTATTTTAGCGACAGAACCGCTGCTTTTGGTGCTGAAAACACCCAGGACAAAACCGATGGTGTTCACAGCCTGGATGCCGATAAGGCGGTGGTATCCAATCTTCTGAAGGCATTGGAGGAGGCGCAGAAAACCTCCAAGAGCCAAACCGTCCAGGACTTGCGTGACAAGCTCAATGAGGTGCGCAAGAAACTCGGAGAGGAGAAGTTCAAGGCGATTATCGAGGCGTTAAAAAAAGACGCATCTGACAGTTGGCTCGCATTGTTGAAGGCGCTTTTTCCAGAGCTGTTTGCAGATGATGAATCGCCTTCTCCACCGGCCCCCCCAGACATTGGTGGCGGTGGAGGAGG
>NZ_JACARN010000070.1:0-80036 GCF_013386605.1 Pseudomonas sp. IPO3749
CCTTAAATGCGAAGAGCCGGTTTCTTCGCGTTTTCAACGGAGACATACCATGCCCGACTCACTTACACCGCAAACACTGAACACCCTTCGGTTGCCCATCGTGTTCACCCCTGGCGCGTGGCAACGCGCAGTACTGCTCGAGCAATCCGATCACGCTGAGAAGCTGCAGGTCGATCGGTTGAGCCACGTATTGCGCGCAGCCTTCGAAGCCCACCTGGCCTATCCACACAAGCCCTACGTGCTGTTCGAGGTAATCCACATTGAACCAACCGATCACTTACACCACGACCCGTTGCTGCAATTGAGTCTGAGCCTACTCCAAGAACCGGGTCAGCCTGCCGCCTTGCTGATAGCGCTTGCAGGAGAACACCAGCGCTAAGCGCAATGGGCGGCGCCCACCTCCACATTCGGGCGGCATGCAAGACCTGCATCAATCCAACCCATCACCCAACCGGGGAACCCTCCCCCGACGGGCAAGGCGTTCCTCCGTTTTCTCTCGAGGAAATTGCCATGCGCGATATCTACCAAGACGTAACTGACAAGATCGTTACCGCGTTAGACCAAGGCGTTGCTCCCTGGATCAAACCCTGGTCCTCAAGTGGCTCCGCTTACATCGGTCATCAACCCTACCCCGTCAACGCCATCACACGACGTCCGTATTCGGGCATCAATTTACCGCTGCTCTGGGCCGAGGCCAGGTTGCAGGGGTTCACTCAAGATCGTTGGCTGACCTTCAACCAAGCCAAAAAGACCGGTGGGCACATTCGTAAGGGTGAGCACAGCACTCTGGCGGTGCTCTACAAGCCGATGGAGCGCGAGGAACAGACCGAGTCAGGCCAACCCGTACTCGATGAAAACGGTCAGCCCAAGGTCGCTCACTTCGGCATTCTCAGGACACATTTTCTGTTCAACATCGAGCAAACGGAGGGGCTCGAAATGCTCAATGAAACCCTGCTCGAGACGGAACAGAGTGATCCCTTCCAGCCCAACAGCGCCGCGGAAAATCTGCTATTAAGTTCAGGTGCACGCATCGTTCATCGGCCTGCCGACGAAGCCTTTTACCACCCGATCAGGGATCTCATCCAACTGCCGACAAAAGCACAATTTCACGATGAAGGCGGGTACTACGCCACGGCACTTCATGAGCTGACGCACTGGACCGGGCATCACTCTCGGTTGCAGCGCGAAGGCATGACGTCAGCCTGTCCGTTCGGCTCGCCAGGCTACGCGTTTGAGGAGTTGATCGCCGAGATGGGCGCTGCTTTTTTATGTGCCTACGCCGGTATACAGGGGGAGCTGCGGCACGAGGGCTACATCGACTCCTGGCTCGGCCTGCTCAAAGCTGACAAACGCGCGATCTTTCGCGCCAGTGGTCTGGCCCGAAGCGCCTCGGAGCATGTACTCAACCTGGAGCAGCAGCTGAAGCAGATGGTAATGGATGACTCACGATGCATGAACGATGGAGTTTGATCGTTAACTCACCGTTGCAATCGCATCACAGGGCCCAACGCGAGTTGGGCCCTTTTTCTGCGCCCAGAAAAATCCCCATGCCGCGGGGCTCTGATGCAAAGAGTCAGGGATGGGCACACACTCGCAGCCTGTCATTCCGCATCCAGGTTCTGCGCCAGAAAATCCACCAGCTCGAGCGGACTTCGGCTATCGATTACCTTGTAGATCAGATCACGCTTACTGCGCGGCAACTTCTTGACCACGCTCTTCGCCGAGGCCCGGACGGCTTCGTCGGTCCCATGGATACGTGCCGCGAGCAGCAGCACGAGCGTGGCGTCAGTGAGGTTCATGGCAAGACCCAAAAAATAGGCACCGCAGTGTACCGACTCTTGTCTTTTCCGTACTAGCCCCAACAAAACGATGCCTAGCAGTATCCATATTCCGATTGCCGCGCAAAGGGACACGCGCCAAAAGGACGGTAAGGGTTGGAAAGGAATGGGGGGTCAAGGGTAAGAGCCCTATCCGAAAAGGCTAAAAGGCCACTGACCCAGCCACTTCCCGGAGGTCACGATGCTCAGCCTGTTTCGCCGCAAAAGGCAGAAGCCCTCTCCGCCACTGACCGTCAACGTCGCCGAAGGTTACCTGCCCATCGAGTCGGCTCACAGCTTGTTAGCTGCGGAGCACCGCCGCCAGTTGCTCGATCGCATCTGGCAGTACACCGCCCTCTCCCACGCGCAGTTCATCCAGCTCTATTTAAATCCGATCCATCGCTACGCCGAACAGGTCCAGCAACTCCCGGCCAGCGAGACCCACCACCATGCGTATCTCGGCGGTATGCTCGACCATGGACTGGAACTGGTCGCTTGCAGTTTGAAACTGCGTCAGTCGTATCTGCTTCCCACTGGCGCCGCGCCCGAAGACCAGGCGGCCCAGACCGACGCGTGGTCGGCGGGCATCGCCTATGGCGCGCTGCTGCATGACATCGGGAAGATCGCCGTGGACCTGGTGGTCGAACGCCAGGATGGCCGTCTTTGGCATCCTTGGCAGGGTTCCCTGGATCAACCCTACCGTTTTCGCTACCTCAAAGGCCGCGACTATCACCTGCACGGCGCCGCCGCAGGCTTGCTCTACACCCAGATTCTCGACCGCACGATCCTGGACTGGCTCAGTGGCTTTCCGCCGCTATGGGCCAGTCTGCTGTATGTCCTGGCCGGTCAGTACGAACGTGCTGGCGTGCTCGGTGAGTTGGTGATGCAGGCCGACCGTGTCTCCACCGCGCAAAACATCGGTGGCAACCCAAGCAAGGCGCTGCAGGCCCCGATTCATTCGCTGCAACATCACTTGATCAGCGGACTGCGTCATCTGGTTCAGCACGAGCTGAAACTCAACCAGCCAGGTGCCGCAGGATGGCTGACCCAGGACGCACTCTGGCTCGTCAGCAAGACGGTCACGGACAAGCTGCGAGCCTATCTGCTGTCGCAATCGATTGAGGGCATTCCCTTCTCCAACATCGCGGTGTTCGACGAACTCCAGTCGCATGGGTTGGTCGAGTCCACCCCGGCAGGCAAAGCCATCTGGACCGCTCTTGTCGCACAAGGGAACTGGCAGCAAACCTTTACTTTTCTGCGCATCCAACCGGCTTTAATTTGGGGGAGCGAAGACCGCCCCGAGGCTTTCAGCGGAACGGTGAGCATGGCAGTCGATAACCACTCGACTGACGCTCCGGTATCACCGCCAGCACCCAAAGCTGTCAATACAAGATCAACTCAAAGCCCATCGCAGCCAGATCCCATTGCGATGGAGGATGCCGACTACCTCGGAACGCTGCTCGACATGTTCGAGCGGGAAGAGCCTGAGCTCAGCGACGCATCGTCAGCAAGCACTCTCGAAATCTCAATTCCCTCGTCGGATAACCCTGGTCAGGTTTTCCTGAATTGGGTCAGGGAAGGCATTCAAAGTCATAAGCTGATCATCAACGACAGCAAGGCCAAGGTTCACACTGTGGACGGCATTGTGTTTCTGGTAACACCTGGCCTCTTCCAACGCTACGCTCAGGAGTTTCCTGGTATCTCACAGGGTGCCGAGCACGAAGGTGAAGAATGGCGCTGGGTGCAGAAGCAGTTCGAGAAACTGAAGGTCCACAGGAAGCGAGGCAACGGTCTAAACATCTGGATTTGCCAAGTACAAGGCCCTAGGAAAAAAACCACATTGAAGGGGTATTTGATTGAGGATCCAAAGCTATTTTTTGAATTGATACCGCCCGATAATCCCTTTCTTAAAATCGAAAAAGATTAAATTTCCAGAGTGCCCCACTAATGGGGACCGAAGCGCAGAGCTGACTCTGGAGTGACTCGCTGTTACACCGCTTTATTACCCATCGTGGGTGGTGCATTGCGTCCATGATGGATTGGATCCACCGCAGCCCCGGCTCGCCTAGCCTGTCCTGCTTTATCTCTTCACCTTGTAGCAATTTTTGAGCAGGCTTTCACACAGGCCTGTCACGAGCACCACCGGTTCTTTGTTTGTCGTCTTGGGGAATCGACCCTTGTATAGGAAGGGGCGGCAGTAAATCACCCTATCAACGTTCGACTGCTACGCCGAGTTCTTCACGGAGGATTCGCGATGCCAAATTCAGACCTGCTCCCTTCACTGCTCGTCAAAATTAACGAAAACCAGCTCGCCCTTGAAGCGGCGATTCTGGAGCTTTCCAATTGGGTGGAGCGGCTCGTCAGAGGTAGCCGACAACGTTCGCGGCGCCTTGGCCGCGATTGACCGCAACGAAGAGTTCATAAAGATGACGCTTGCGCTCCTACTTACGCCACCGTGACCCCGGATCAATCAGGGATGATTTCCAAGTGATATCAAAATGTAATCGCTGACCGCTGGCAAAAGCGCTAGGATCAGACATTACATTGGCGCACTTTGTTTTCAGAAGGAAAAATCATGAATGGAATCGCTTCGGTGCTCGAGGCCAAAATTCTCAGCACAAGCCTACATCACCTCGATATCGAGACTGAGACATGTAATTCCGTTGCCATTCCCGTAGATAAAGCAGATCTCGAAGCCTATTTGAGCGCCTTGCTATTAGAAATTCATGGGCGTCCGCAGAACCGCCTGTACACATTGGCCAGTCCAACAACCGAATTCGCAACTTCCCTGAATGCATTTTTCGGCAGCAAAGACCTGGTAACCGCGCCTGAGACCCAGACACTAGCCGAACGTTTGCTGCGCATCGAAGTAAATACTGAAGAGCGTTATGGGCACCTGGATAGGTCAGGTAAGGGGCTTCTCAATAAAGGGAGTTTTCTCCAATTCCTTTATGTAGATGGAGGCTCGCTATCCTACTTAGGGGTGAAGATCGAGCATCAGCGATTTATTGATGAAACCGATCTGAAACAAAAAATTGGCCTTGGTGAATCCAATAAAATTTACAAGGCTTGCAAAGTAAGCATGGATGCCCAAGGAAAATTGGAACAAGTCTTCGTATTTGACACGCACTCCCGACCGTCAACCTACTGGTGGAAGGAGGTGCTGGAGCTACAACAGCTACGCAGTGATGCGCTCAATACCGAAACCGCTGTCAAGTGGGTGGTGAAGACACTTGGCAAGGTCAAGAGTGTATCGCCGGTCGATTATACGATCCTCCGCAACGCCACCATCGCGGCATTTAAGCAGACCGAAACGTTGAACTTCGATGATTTCGTGACCAAAACGTTTGCCAGCTATGCTCCACTGAGCACCACACTTGCCGAGGAGCTGCCAAACCTCGTGACCACGTTACGCTCGCTTCCGGAAAAACGAAAATTTGATGGGCAGTTCACTCTAGTCCCGTCAGCAGTACCCTTTCGCCGTCAAACTATCAAAGTCTCCGATCAAATCAGTGTGGCGTACGACGAGGATATTCCTGATCTTCCCGACAAGATCTGGTATTCGAAAACTCCGGCGGGCCAATCAGTCTTGGTGCTGGACGCACCTAATGTTGCAGGAATCTTCACCGAAAAGCCCTGGGACCTGAAATAAATGCTCAGCAGCCTTTTCACCTCTCGCCTAACTATTTCATCAGCAGAGGAACGGCTCGACCAATACAGACTTAACGCTGGTGAGCTCTGCACTATCTCTAAAGCTCGAGACATAGTAGATGATGCGTTTAAGTACTGGCGACTGCAGATTTCGCCCCGTGACAGGTTCTCCCTGACAATCGGATACGACGAGGACTCAAGGTGTGTAACGGACTTCTCCGAAGCAAGCTGCGCGCGCGTAAACGAGCTCTTCGAACTGAATGACGAAGATGACACATGCCGCATGTCAGTGGAGCTCATCGTACATAAAACGGTGCAACATCAACGACTGTCCTTATACGCACCGGCCTTGCTCGGCGCTTACTTAGAAAGCACCCCTACTCTCCAGGTATTAAAAGTTTTGGCTGGACGCATGGAGGGTGCACTGATTTTTGAATGCTTTGCTCCAATCGCGGCGGCTACCAGTTCAAGCATCTCGTTTCAATGTTCTGCGGATACGGCAGCCAATACCGGTGACCAACAGCAGGAGATCAACCGGAAGTCTGTCTTCGAAATTTTCCAGGACAATTGTTTTAGCAGAACCTTGCCGGGCATTTTTGTGCCGCAGGACTTCAATCTTACGACAGCAACCGGTGTGAGAGGCATTGATAATTTCTTTAAAAAAGCGCGAACTCTAGTCTCAGCGATATTTATTGCCAGCTCCGCAGAGTTAGATGATAAGGACCACCTCGAATATCGTATTTGTGGATACAAGACAATAGCGGGAACGGGACCACTAGATGACTTGACCGAAGGATCCGACATACTCTATAAATTGGTAACTTGGGCTTACGGAGATGGTGGAAACGCTGACAAAATCGGACTCGCCCGCAATGTCTTGTCGCTGTATATAACCGAATTAAAAAACCTATCCAATCATCCAGAAATAATTCACGCGATCCACTCAAACTATCAAATTTATTTAAAAGAAAACGTAGAAAGCTACCTTGAAGTAAAGGGCAAGATCACCGATATCCTCGTCGATGCAGTAAAAAAAACCCATGACCTCGTTGATTCGTTTATCGACTCGCTTAAAAATGGTATATTTGTATTATTAACATTTGTGCTAACCGTCGTGGTAGTCAACGGTCTCAAAGACACCAGTACCAGCGCGATATTCTCCTCGACCTACATTTGGGTCGTGGTTATCTTGTGCCTATTAATGAGCATTTGGGTTTTTAGTGCGCGTTCCAGTTCGCTCAGCCAGTTTGACAGGGCGTTCGACTCAATCGAAGAGTTGCTAAAACGAAACTACCATGGAGTACTTCAACTGGCCGAGGTTGACAATGCTTTGAACCCTGTTCGGATCAGCAACCGGGATTACTTGAGGAGTCAGTCGACACATTATGTCAGGGTGTGGTTGCTCATCGTCTTACTTCTGATTACCGGTTTCGTCATAGGAAACGTGCTTTTCGTTCAAGCGTCAACAGCGTCTAATTCAGCGCTCCCGCTTACACCAACCCAAGTACCAGTGCCGAACCCTGTAAATAAACAGGCCGCACCGTCTCCCGGTACGTTTGAACATACTAATCAACTGGATCGACTCAAGCCTACCAATGCGCTCGATCGCCGCGTCAATTTACGACATGGCAAATCCGATTAACAATGTATTTCTCCATCCCGGTTAATGTCGTGTACGCTCACTTTGAGCATTTTGAAAAAAACGTAACATTAGAGTTACCCAAGGAAATATTTAAAAATGTGGAATTTTTGCGGTGATATTGAGTACGAATGTCATAAGTGCAAAATCAAAAACACCATGCCTATTGATGACTTCAGCATTGAGTGCACAGGCGGCTCCGAAAGATCAATGGGAGCCGAAAGCATCTACGAGCTTATCTGCGAACTATCCTGTGCCAAATGTGGAAACAATATCTCATTAAACTTTGAAGCATCAGAATACCCGTCAGAAATCCTAAATTTCATCATTGACAACTCAACTGGCGCGAACACTTTAAACGAACCAAGAATTGAGTACTTACAAGAGTTCTACCAAGCCGATGACCTCGACTTGCTTTGGCAATCGATCCCCGAACTGATCACGACACTTAAAAGCAACCCAAAGCTAATAAGAGAAATATCACCTCGTGAATTCGAAGAGTTGATCGCGGAAATATTTCGAAAAAAAGGTTTTGAAGTTGAGCTTACCAAAAGAACTCGAGATGGCGGAAAAGACATTATTGCGATATCCACCGACCAACTTGGAATCAAAAACAAATACTTTATTGAATGCAAACGCTATGCGGAAGACAACAAAGTCGGTGTAGAAGTTGTGAGAGCGCTACATGGCGTGAAAAACATGAAAGAAGGACCAAATAAAACAGTCATAGCAACAACCTCTTTTTTACGAAAGACGCTAGAGATTTTGTTGACAATGAAATTTCCAGCAGTTGGGACATGACACTTGCAGATTTTGATGAAATTATGAAATGGATTAACGACCATTAAAAAATTTCGGCGGAGGAACCTCGCCCCCGCCTTTACTCTATGCCATCCATTGCGCTGGAAACGTAGGCGCGCCCGTAATTTTTACGATGAAGTCACTCACCGATAACAGTATGACCATCTGAGAATTCGGCCGGCTTCGTGCACACTCCATTTTCTAGTTATCACTCGAAAACAGATACCTTTCAACAGATATCAAACCCGAGCTCAACCATTCGCTGTTTCTCGTTGGGTTTCAGCACCTTCACGCCCCAAATCAATAGGTGACGAGGCCTGGAGCTAGCGACGTAGGCAAAACGCGCGGCTTCTGAAAGCGGATCTTTAAGCCAATCCTTCCAATGCGATTGGGAACCCGATTTGAGCGACGAGACAACAACAGTCACATCATGAGTCTCACCCTTCACCTGATGGATCGTGGCGTAGCGGCGTGTCGATGCCGGTTGCTGATGCGCCATGGATAGTCGAGCGGATAGCGCTTGGGACCCCAAACCCGCTGGTGCGACTAAGCTTACCTCCTTAAGGCCTGTAAGCTTTGCAGCGATAGCTTCCAACGCGAAAGGTTGGTCAGGGATCTGCCGAATCGCACGTTTCGCGAGTGCTGCCCATTGCTTCCAAGTCAGACCAATATCTGATGCCCCACAAACACTCAGGTATTTGAGGCAATTGAAAACAAATCGGCGCCACGCAAGCTTGGACTCTATCTCAATCGGACAATAGAGGCTCGCGGGAGTGACTTCGAGATTCAGCTTGAAAGCCAACCATCCTGCGAAAGACTTCAGTGCGCGCCTCACCTCCTCTAGGTTTTGGCTCTCGATCGATACACAGGACAAAGCCAAGTCTTCCAACACACTGAACTTTCCACCGCGTGAGAAACGTTGGAGTGTGCTGTGCCCCCGAGCAACGATCACCACATCTTGATAGCCTTGAGCAAGGGCGATGATCAGGGGAGTTAGCTCCGATGGGCACTGCTGATACTGAATCAGCTTCGGCTTCAATGGCTCGATGTTTGGGTTGCCAGCACTTTTTGCGACATTCAGCAGATCACTGCAAAGATCGACAATCGCCTGGCCGCTTCGCCAATTGGCAGTTAGTTCGTACTCAGTGAATTGCAGATCATCCAGCAGTTTCCGTACGCGCTCTGGATTTGATTTTCTGAACCCGTATATAGACTGATTCAAGTCACCCACAAAATGAAACTTCATTCCTCGCCTAGCTAATTGCCTGACAATGTCCAACTGCTCCGCGGACAGGTCCTGGCACTCGTCAACGACCGTAATAGGGAACCGGCGAACGACTTTGGCGAGATATTCTTCGAACTGAGTGCCTCTCAAAGCCATGAGGGCAATCATGTCGATGTCCCGGTAGGTTGCGAACCCGCCCTTCCAAAACCGCTTTTTGGTATCGACCAGATCCTGCTTGGTCTCAGCACTCAGCTCCGCAGCATTGAGCTGGACATCCGTCAGCTCTCCTGTAGCGAACACGAAGCGCTTACTGTCCAGGTCGTAGTCATATTTGCACGCTGAAATCGTCCTCCCACATATCTTGGTCTTCGTGCGAAAAATGTTGGCTGTCTTATCGATGAGCCGGATGCGATAGTCACCATCCCTCCCCGGATAACCTGTTATCTGACTCGCTATTTTTGCCACGATATGGGTGAGAAGGAAGCTGTCGAACGTAGAGACGCAATGGGGATGTGCCAGTGGCTCTCCCAAATGTTCGGTGAGCCGAAGTTTCAACTCATCAGTCGCGCTATTGGAAAAGGTCAACACAGCGATTCCGGATGGAAACCGCCGCCATTTCTGAATCGACTTGCACACCATGGCGGCAAGGACTTCAGTTTTGCCGCTTCCCGGACAAGCCTTTAGGTAGATATTCTCTTCCAGCGAAGCGCCTATATAAGCCCGCTGCTCATCGGTGGGGAACGTCATTCGGCGCCCTCTGGCTGTGCCTCACAAGCCCAGAGGATGGCTGCACGAATGTATTCGGGCACCACGAAATCCTCCAAGTTTTCCGCTAAGGCATCTGCCAGGACTTGAGCATAGAGGCCTTTACCCATGTCATCAGAGTCGATGCGATCCAGCAGTTGCCCAGCGTACTCTGCCTTTTGAGCGTTCGGCATGTCGCCAAAATTCAATTCCGATGCCTCGTCCAGTCCCTTTTTGACAGTGCCTTGAGTGGGCCAATGATTCGCGGCGACTGCAAACATCCTGCTCAGGTTGTTGCTCTCGAGGGCGATGTCATACTCGAAGGTCTTGTACTTACCGGCGTAAAGTCTTCCGTACTCGGATTTTGCAATGATCGGAATAAGCTTGAGGGCATGGTTACTGCCTGCCATAAAGCTCTCTTGATGAGGCAAGTAAGGAACAATTGTCTTTTTACCCTCATCGTCCTCAATGGTTTCGACCGACTTGGGAGGATCATTGTCGGTGAGCCCTGCACATCGAACCGGCACATTGCTGGCTTGGACTTTCTCATCCGCGTCACAGAACAGCTGCATGAAGTGATTGAAGTAGATGCCATTCAAGTTGATGATCGATACGCCGTAGTCGTCTAGGGAATCTCGGCCTTTCCCATATGCTCGTAGCACGATACGAGCCAACTCCGGTACAACGATCGCTTCGGCGATACCCTCAACCAAGATAACGCCTTTCGAAAACAGTAGGTTCGATTTGGTAACGTCCAACCAGCGATCAATGAATCGACGGCTTGGATCGGAAAGCCCGCACTTACGCAGAGGGACTGCGATCGGCTGGTCTTTGCGGGACAGATGAATAATGTTGTCGACGGACACCGCTGACGAGATGACGGTGGAGTGAGTGGTAACAATGACCTGGATCCCCTTCGCTGCCGCGACTGTTCGCAAGTGCCTCAGCAAACGGATTTGCAATTGAGGATGTAAATGCGCCTCTGGCTCTTCGATCAGTAGTAGGCGCAGGAACGTCTCTTCACCTCGGTCCTCATCTACCTCTAGGATCAGCTCCGCCAGAATCGATGCGATGTACAGCAAGTTGTTGTACCCGAGGCTGTTCTCTTCGAGTGACCTGAATTGAGTAGCATCGGCGCCATTAAGGTCTGGGTAATACAGCAGTCTGAGACCCTCAACAATTTTCGAGAAATTGACCTCCGAAAACTGGATGAGCGTGCCCTGAGAGAGATTCATGCCCAAGGCTTCCTTGAGGTTGTCTCCAATCCGCTGGTTGGCCTGCTTGATGGCGTAGTCATCGCTCTCGGCCAACTCTTGATTGAATTCTCCAACCCGCTGCTCGAGCGGATGAGCCACTCCTGCCTTGCGGCACTCGTCGATCTCCTTGCGGCAAAGCGCCTTCATCAACCGGGCAAGCCGTGACTGGCGACCTTCGCGAAGTTTGACTTCGGCGTCACGCAACGGCGGGAGATAGACGCAGTGGATCAGATCGAGGATTTCGACCTCTACAGGCTTGATCCGCTGATGCCCACCCCAGATGGAGTATCGATATCGGCCGCGCGACTCCCGGTTCGTTGCAGTGAAGGTAAGTTTGGCCTCAGGCTCCTGGCCGCACCAATCGATAAAGGCTGTGCTCTCATCTTGGTCCAGCCCGCTGAACGTGGCCTCAATACGAATAGCCTCGGTAGCTAATGCCCCTGGCTCGAAGCCGCGGTAGAAGTCTCGCTCATGGATGTTTCGCTTTCCCGACTCGGAGTCATTGAACAACTGCCGAATTGCACTGATGATCCCCGTTTTACCAGCCCCATTCTCCCCTACCAGGACGTTGAGGCCATCATGCAACTCAATGGTGAAGCCTGTGTTGAAACATTTAAAACCATCAATTTCCAAGGCGCGGAGATACATTCGAGTCCTTTCCTGTAATAGTCGAGGAGATTCTCCTGCCTCACCCACTCACGGGCTGAGGCGGACATTCTCTGCATGATGGCAGTACGCACATACCTGTTTGATGTTTACTTATGAGCGTAGGAGCTGGGCAGCGAAGTCAATTTGCGATCTATCAACCGTGTCAGTTACCCAGTAAATAGCGCGAAGTGCAGCCCTTCCCTGATGCATAAAAGTCCTGGGACACCGCCTAGAACAAGCCAACCACGCCAACACGGCGTTCCCACTGCATCTCTGCCTCTCGCTTGTACTTGTCTGTTGTTCTCTCAACCTCTACCCGAGCAAACAACCGAAGATTCATTGCCAACGCAAGCTTCTTCAGAGCATTAGCATCAACTTCGAGAAGAAAACCCGATGATTTAGGCTCGTGCAATCGGCGTCCTTGATCAAAGGCCTCCTGCCACTCGACTCCACGGCTAAACATGGCTCCCCTAAGTCGCGTACCAAGATAGTCGGCACACTCTTCAACATCTGGGAAACACGTCCTCCAGACACCAGAAAGTGCCGCAAGCTCACGAGTGTGCCTACCTCGAAAAACGCGCAACGAAGAGGACACTAGCGGCACGATCGGCTCCGTAACGCCCCCTTCACGCCAAGGCAACTCAAATCGGTACAAGTTGCGATTGCGAATCCGTGAGTCCGCGTATAACGCAGACAATGTGGCGCTAGGAAGCTCCATCCCAGTCGCGAGGGAACCGAACATTTCGACTCGGACAACACATGCCCTTTGGCATTGACTGCCTATCTCGCCGCCGCTGCGCTGCTCAGTGTACTCAAACAACCGGGCGAAGCCGTCCTCAACGCTAAGGGCGGCCTCTACGCAAGCATCAAGGTCAGCGAATTCCATGAAATCTGCATCACATGCCGCGACACTCAGCCAGTCTACTTTCTCGGGACGGGAGACAGGCTTGACCAAGCTATCGGTAGGGTCCCGCAACCTCAATACCTCTGCTGCTTCTGAGAGGTAAGTAGGATTGATCTCACGCGCATCCATGAGGCGAGAAACAGCGCGATTTACCGATGATCGGCATGCCTCGTCAAACGTCGCCGCAATCTCCAACTCATCAAAGTTGGTATTGATGTTATGCGCTCGATGTACCGCAGATTCCTGCTCCAACCCTTCGTGGGCGTCGGGATACGTCTCATGGAGAATTCGCAACGCCTCCGAGCGCATCAACTTCGGGTGGGCGAAGCCTTTCGAAAGAGTATTGATCACCCAACCTTGGTATTGGGTCCAAGGAACTGGAAAAAGGGCGCCACCAACAAGTTGCGGACTCAGCACCTCTGGAATACTAGGGTGCAAAAGCAACGCATGCGCCTTTTCAGCCAAGGGGTGAGCTGGGCTTGTCTGACGCTTATCTCCACTAAGCGCCAAAGCCAGCGAAGCGCGGATGTTGTAATGCGCCTCGCCAGAAGCTGCGTCATATAACCACGACGCCCATTGCTCCACCAGCTCTGGGTGCAACCGACCCAACGAGTCGAGCATCGAAATCACGTACTCTCGCTGCCCGTCGGTCAGGATGTGCCAGTAACTACGCATGAATTCAATCAGATCGGGTCTCTTGCCACACAGCTCCACCAAGGCTTCCACGGCCAGTAGCCGAACATCAATCTCAGGGTACTTTAGAAGCGCCAACAAATAGCCGACAGCCTCTCCCTCGAAACCGAACCCGTCCTCGGCAGATATCCAGTGATGTTCTATAGGCTTTGATATCAGACCGGCCGTGAGGCGCCGATTGTGAAGAGCCCAAGTGTCATACAGTGCAACGCCGTCCAAGGCCATTGCCGAATTCAAGCTATCAATGAGCCCTCCAAGCCTGTACACCAGTGACGTGGGGTACTTGTTGTACTGATGTCTGAAGCTGTCGAGCATGAAGCGGCAGCCCCTACTTGCATCAATTTCAAGTGACAACTCACATATTTCACGGCACAGATCCAAGTGCTCGAAAAAGAAATCCGCGATGGAGTCCCGTGCCTCTTCAAGTAACTCAAATGCTTCCTCCGGGTTCGCCAGACGATAGCGTTTCGCGACCTCAACCAAGGCCAGCGCGCGTGCGTCAGATGTCAATTTTTCTCGAGCGAGCGCCAACCAACTGGGCAGTTGAGTAAACGAAGCCCCCTGAATTCTGTCTGGCAGCAACGCACGAAGCTCGCCTTCAACACGGTAGCCAATGCCGACTGGGCGAAGCAATTTGTCAAGCCAGGCATCAAGATCGAAAGCCTCCTTAAATCGCGCGAAACTCAGTTGTGGTACTCCAACGAATAGCGAAAACCCGTCAACAGTCTCACGAACGACTTCTTCGGCAGCCTCGCGCAAATGTGCATCGTCCCTTCCATATAGACCAAGAATCTGCTGCTCGAATGATTCGAGGAATACCTCAAATTCCTGATCAAGGTCGGGGGGAACTGATTTCAGCGAAGACGTGGCGAGCAGCGCTCGGCGCCAATCATCACGCTCCTGAGACAACCTGGTCGCTGTCCTCTCCCTCAGCTCTTGATGAGCAAATTCCTCCAGTTTCACTCGGAATGCTGCGGTGTCGCCCGGGTCAAGTCTCTCCAATGTTGCTTTAACTTGCGTTCTGAAATCGTCGGAATAGTTTGTTTCTGACTGCTCCTCCGACGGTTCCTCAGGCTCCCAATACATCACCTCGTCACGCTGCGCATCCTCGTTGGCAGGTTCAATAGCGTTTCGCATCACGGCCCATTCGCTTAACAGCCGAGGCCGATTTTTCTCGACCAAAAACATTTGACGTGCGAACTCATAGGTCTCATCTGCTACGTCATAACTGCGTTGTTTGAGTAATGCCGCAAAGAAACCCCGCATTGCGGGCAGCGTCTCATCATCGAAGTGCCCATAGTTCTGCCAGCGAGACATCGTTTTCAGGACTGCCAGCAATATCCGTTTATCGAATGACGACACGGCGTTAAGTTCCGACAACACACCACCTAGTGCACGCTCACGAAATATTTGTCGCTCCTCGGCTACCACCCCCCGAAAGACTTCAGCTGGCCACCATTGCGCAACAAGGCCCAACAGACCTTCGATAGCAATCGCCACCTGTTTCCCGGCCCCCGTGTCCTCTAAATGGTGGGCAAGTTCGAGCTGTTCCGCTAGACGATGTCGACTGCCTTCAGGGTCTTTATCGTGAGCAAGCTTCAGGGGGATGAGTATTTCACTGAACTGATAGTCCTTGCGGTTGTGAACACCGCATGCAACGGTTGCGACATCGTTCCAAAGACGGACGGCTTCCTCCCTGAATCCGCAGGCACCCCAAGTACGCGCAACGTCAAGAAGAGCTGGCACGAGCGTCATCGTCTCCTCTTCTGCACGTGCTGCTGCTTCAACACTATCCAAGAGCCTGCGCTGAATCTGGGCAGCGACTGCTGCACGGTTACCAATCAGGGACTCGGCCAATTTGCGGGTAGCGGATGGAAAACGCCTGCATCGTTCACCACCATTAACCTCAAGCCAGTAAGAGCCCAGAGCAGTTTGGTCTTCTTTGTCTAAGAACTCGGCGGCACAATCCCATACATGCTGATACAGCTCGTGGGCAGAACCAGCATATAAGTGACCATGGTAGTGGGTGTCTGAATCACTCTGGAAAGTTTCCGGATGAATCGCAAGCCGATCGCAAATTGCCTTAAGTGATACAAGGCCATCACCCACTGCTTTCCCTGAGGCTGATTTCACCCAAAACTCAGCCAATGAAATCAGCGAAGTAGCGATGTCACCAATAGGCGCCCTCAAGTGGACGCAACTCGCACGAAGTGCGGCTGCACCATCGACTCGATTGAGCATGAAGCTTCGGAACGCTTCGAACATCCCAATCAGATCTGGATTAAAATGGTGATTCTTAGCCAGTGTGTTCGGCACTGTGGGGATGGAAATGCTTTCTACACCGACAAAAGGAATAAGGTAACGCGCAAACTGAACTTGCACCCACGTTAGAAACTCATGGGGTAGGCACTCTAGTTTTATGCCCTCCGCAACAACGATGGCGTCGGGGATAGAGCCAGACTTTGAATATGCCACCGCCAATGCTGCTTGGCATGCAGCGCCTAGGATACAATCTGGCAGCTTCTGGCTAGAGATAGCAATTAGCTTGTCGATTGAGACGCGATCAACAAGGCTCTGCAGTACCTTTAATTGCAACTCAAGATTGAGTTTGCCATTCTCTATAGCCTCCGCAGCCGCAATCGCGTGACTTCCTTGGCGCTTTGACTGCCAACGCAATTGAGCGATCTCTCCTAACAGCGCCGCAGGTTCCATAACTAAACTAGCCACACGATATATAGCAGCGGTTCCTGGGTAACCAGAATTGCCGCGGGTGGCAAGTGACTCGCGAACGATAGCTGTAGGGAGCGTACGGCCGATCCGGCATGCATAATGCTCAGCAAATAGCGCAAAATCAGCGGGGGAGACCATGCAAAACTCGCCGTCCCAAACCGCACTCAACGCGCCATCCGACAGCCCGATGTCCATAAGAGTCATCGCCATTTCGACAGGCTTGAGTTCCACATTCTGCTCAATCAACCCTGCCTGTTGCCTTAAGAAACCGATGCGTATGAAGGAAACGAGATCGTTAGATTGAATACTTGCTCGCCAAATCAGATCCAGATTCCGCTGGATTTCACTCATTGGTCTGTAACAACTCCAAGCCCGATTCACCCAATCGTCATCGCAGGCATTAAGCGCCTCTTCGTGAAGCCCCTCATCTAATAAATGCCGAAATCTATGACGCCAAGATTCATCAGTTGTAGGCTCCGCTTCATACCAATCCAGAATTGCACGTGTGATCTCAGATCTATAATCGGCAGTACGCTCGCTTACGAACTCGGCAAGGCTAGCGTGATTGATCGCAAACCCTTTTGCTTCTGACACCTTCAATACGTAGCTGATTGCCTGTAACTTCTGTTTTACCACCGCGAGAGAAAGTGGATGATTAACGCTTCCGAGCAATTTTCTTAGCGTTTCTGGTGTGGTGTATTCTTGCCGAACGACCAATATGGCAATCAAATAAACCGTGTCTAAGTCCGCAGACCATTCTTGCCACATGTGATCATGAAAGTGATCAATCCTGTCGTTCCGCAGCGTGGGCGCTTGTCGCAGATACTTTCGGCGCTCCGCGATATTCATATCGAATAGTATTTTTGCCAAATATTCCAAGTAGATTGGCACGCCAGCCGAAACAACAAAGATTTGCTCTAGCAACTCACTGTCATGCGAGACGCCTCTATGCAGCATAAATTCAGACACTTGCAGACGATCAAACCGCTTGACAACTATTCGTCTAACGGACTCCCGCCTAAGGTGACTAACAATGGCAGAAGGTAGCGCCTGCTCGTATCTTGTTGTAACTATGATCAATACGTTATCTGGAAGATGCCCATCCAAAACACTTGTTAAGGGCTTGGATAGTAGGGACTCGCGAGTTTTTCGATCGACATGGTCAACCCCATCAATCAGAAACACAACTCGCTCGTTGCTTTTAGAAAGCTCCTGCAACCAATCGTTCAACAGTTCGACCGATGCTGGCGCATAGGCTTTGGGGAACTTAAAGTCAGGATATGCATCCTTCAGACCAGAGCATACAGAACGAACAAAGGCATCTTCCTGCAATCGTTCATTTCCCACGGCCCGCTCGTCCGGGATAAAACAATAGTATCCAAACTTTATGCTCGAATTTGCACGGAGAAATTTCGTCAACGCCGTTGACTTTCCAGCCCCTGGTTCACCAACCACGACAATGAAACCAGAGGAGAGACTTTCTAGCGCCCTGTCCAGAGCCATGAAAAGTTCTGGGGTTGGCACCCATAATTCCTCATCGACAGGGAACCGATGGCTCAAGCGCTCTGCAAAGCGATCCGACAGACCCAACTTCTCCAAAACAAGGTCTGCCGTTATCCTCGCGCTTCCAATAGACCATTTGACACATTCATCTAGCAAAACGCCGAACTGTTGTTGCTCGATACCGAGCTGACTCAAACGAGTCCTAACACGAGCCGAAACTGTATCGCGGTCATCTTGCGAGAGTTTGAATCGCAAAGACCTCAAGAACGCTGCGAATATTTCAGCGTCGGAGATGCCTGACGCTAGTTTGAGCTTTTCAATAGTCTGTTCGTAATATTGATATGCTGGAACAGACTCTATCGACATGCCCGGAGCACTCGATATATAGGGCTCATGAAACTCAGTAATGAACTGTTGCAGGCTTTGAACAAAGCCCTGCGCAGGCTGTTTGTTAATACCAGCCCTTCGCGTAGATAAGAGCTCTACGACTTTCTCCCCTTGCTCAGAGTGAATCTGCTGATATCCGCGTGCCAGCTTTTCCCAAAGTGAGCCGCCCTCATCCTCCGCGACCAAGCTAGCCAAGGTGAATGAGGTACTTTGATCTTCTGACCACTTTACCTGAACGAATCGGGCCCCCGAATCTGTGTCGATGATGAGGTCATCGATGTGTTTCGCGCGAGCGGGGTTTTCTAAGGTGACACTGCGTACCCTGGAGCCAATGTCGATCAACTCAAGCAGCTGCAGTGCTGCGACCAAATTCTGGTAATAAAAGCCGGCCTGCGCCTCAGCTCCTGCCATGGTTACTCTCCGATCCACTTAAGCGCATCAGCGCCTTGTAACTTAGTATCCCTTCATCAAGGAGCGCACGATGCGGAATGACGATATGCTTGATTCAGACAATCAAACCTGACTACGAAGCACCGTAATCGCCTCATCAACACTCGCTACGACCTTACAAGCGTATCGAGCATCAAGAGCAATGTGCTTGGCTGTGACCATCGACTTCAGGCCTCGCTCAGTGAGGAACACATCGCAGTATCCAAGGGCCGCAGCCGCATGATGAAAATCGTAGAAGTCATTTGCTTCCAGTTGCTGCGTTTTATTCCATCGCACGGCCGCGTGAAGGCAAGTGTTGATGTGGATCGTCCTAAGGGCGTCTTTGACTTCATCCTTCTTGAAGGCTGCGATCAGCAGTGCGTACCACTGTCGAACAAGACCATCCCACTCAGATCCCTCTCTCGGCATTGATTGGCTCATGGCCCGTTCAGCAATTTTTCGAGCTATGTCAGCGGCTACTGGCGCGAACAAGTCAAGGGCTCCTCGCAGCTCAATCTGGTAAGTTTGTTGAAAACTACGAAGGTCCCGGGCATGGTGTGCACTAGCTGCATTTAAGGTGTCAGCGAGATCTCGGTATTCAGGTCCAAGTGGCATGCCATCACCAAGAACTTCCACCATTTGGGATAATGGAATATCCCACATATGATCGAAGAATGCCTTTTGAACCGCCAGCTCAGTATTTGCATCGAAACCGGTGTTTGCTGGATGAACAATTCCCAGCACATAGCTCAGCTTGGACCATACCATCCCTCCCAAGGGCGGAGAGTTCCCTGTCATGCTTGTCGATGAGATAAAGCGCTCAAGCTCCATAGATGAACGCGTGTCAAACGGGATCAGCGCAACGCCTAGACTCAGCTCGTCAATCAACTCTGCCGTAGCCCCCCTTGTGCGATGATCGCTTTGCTTGAGTAGCTCGGCAAACGTGCTCTCGCTGATGGGACAGAACGCCAAACCGCTAGCGACCCGCTCCTTCAGAATCGTCAACAGCTCGCGCTGCCGCTCTGTGCTGCCCTGCTCTGCTACGACGTTCCTAAGTAAAATCCAAAACTTAATATCTAGGTAAATAGCTTGGCGTGACTCTAAAGCGAGTGCGAGTTCGGCTCGACGACTATCCACGTGCTGATCGAGTGAGACCTCTGGAGCGTCCAAATGCTGCTGTATAGTGCTGCCCATTCGCTCTTCCCTGTAAGGCTCTGGCCATATCGTATTCTGAAACGCGCGATGGAGCCACGATCCCGACTCAACCACCATCGCCAGCAGCACGAGACGTGTGATGACGCCAGTAGATCAAAACCTTGCACCAGACGGCCATGGTAAAATGTTAACGTCCCGACACCGAGCGCTGGATGACTGTGGATGGCCGACAAAATGGCGATAACTCCCTAATAGCGATTTCCCATCCATCACCTGCGACAGGGGGCATATTTGGGGGCAAATTTATGATTCTACTGCCCTTAAACCCCAGGTAGAGCCCTATTGAAATGTTCTTCGGAGAGAACGACCTTGACTGTATTTACAGGCTTTGGGCTTACCACGCTTTGCGGCGCGACTTAGCATCAACCGCAACCGCTTTACAATCGGCACCCCTTTAACAAGCGTCTTCGCACCTTCTGGCTCTTGCACTGATACGAGCTGCCCGGGGATACGAGAGTCGAACGCCTCTCAAGTGGCATATCTACCGAGATCCAAGATATCCGTGGGAGTAAATGTGGGAGTATTTTTTAGACATGAAAAAGCCCAACCTTTTCAGATTGGGCTAACTCATTGAAAAATATGGTCGGGACGGAGTGATTCGAACACTCGACCCCTAGCACCCCATGCAAGAACCATAGACTTTTGGCATTGCTCTCATGAGGTGCCTGATTAAAGATGAAGGCAGGGCATTCCTTATCTGCTTTGTCGATCAGCTTAGCCACCAGATCAGCGTTGCGGCGCTGTTGCACTGACAGCTTTGCACTCGCTTCTTCCAGGTGATCAATGCTGCACTTCTCCATAAAGCTGAAATGTTTGCCCAGTAGCCCGCAGAGAATGTCCGAGATCTGTATGGCAGGTTCATTGTGTGAAATTGCGAACCGGTAGCTTACGGGCTGGCCACCCCACGAAATTTCTTTGCGCTCAAGGCTTTCCCGGACCCGCGGTTCTTCGTCAAATACGTGAACCGATCTCACGAATGTGGCAAGTCTATGGATGAAGGCTGTATCAAAACCACTCACCAGCTCATCCTTCTCGTTGCCGCAAAGATACAACAGCGTAGTGACCCTGGAAGCCTCTTGGAGAAGGTCTGAGAGCGCAATTCTTGCCATGTTTCTGAACGTGAAGCCGCCACTGAAGAGAAACTGGCGTACAGCTTTTAGGAATTCGGGTATTCGCGCTGACGGTACGTTCGGGTAGTCGAAGGTCTTTAGTAGCCGGAAATACCCAAGTGGCTCTAGCCTCACTATGGCGTGCAGATCGTTTTTCAGATCGTCCCGAATGGATGTGTAGGTCTCGAATTGATCATGATCTAGCAGCGAGTCAATCAGGTCGACTATCGACCAGTTCAAGATGCTGAAGTTAGAGAAGTGAATGTAAGCTTGCGACTCCAGAAGCCATGTGAGGAACTGCTCCAGCTTGTTGGAGCTGAGGCAGGTGATGTAATCCCCCTGGGCCAGGTGCTTTAGCTTCAACTCTTTGACTGATGGCTGAATTCTCAATTGTGCCCTCAGGGCATAATATCAGGCAGGCTGGCCCCTGGCCCCAGCGCTACACCCCCGAGTACAAAGCAATCCAGAACCTCATGATTGAATCCGGTTCCAGTCAAGGGTAGGCTTCGGATATTGTTCGTTTCGTCGTAATACAGCGTGTAGGCCTTATTGATGTTCTTCATCAAGTCCTGCCCGGGAAATCTAAACAGGCCGGCATCGATCACTATTTTTTCGGAGCTGTCATCAATCATGGGTCTACCTGAGGTCGGTTCCGGCTGGAGGCGAAATGACACCCTAAGCCGTTTCGCGATACTGCGCACGATTTCCGTTCTATCAGTGATTGTCAGTAGAAGACCTTTTTAAACGGCCAGGAATGACCTGATCATCTGACGTTCATTGAACGACAGCGCAGCGCGCAACCTCATCAGCACCAAAGAACTGGTCGCGGCAAGTTGTTAGGATCAGCTTCTAGCTTCGACGCGAGATCGCGATCAGACACACGGCGCAACGTCTCGGCAGCCACAAACTGAGCGCGCATCGCAAGTACCATCAGCTCGATCCGGGTCATGCCGTGCGATGCATATCGGGTACCGACATAGTCAGGGAAATGCGCGATAGCGCCGCGAAGGCGATCGTCGTGCGCAGTCGAAACCTCGCCGATCAGCGCGTCGGCTAGCTTGACAAGGTGGTGCGACAATTTCCGGTATTGCGCCTCGGTCCAGCCGCGCGCGGCAAGTGCCCCTTTGAGCGCCAGTTCGGCGGTCAAGCAGATCGTCTGTACGGCAGCGTCGATATCGATGTCACCGGCGAGGATACGAGCGGTCGCCGCGAGGGACGAGCGCGCGTTAGCGAGTAGCTGAGGCGCATCCCCAGTCCCATGCTCCAGATCACTAACCCCATAGGCGAAATCCCACAGGTCGGCGACGCCATAAAAGGCACGCCAACCCTGTTCTGGGTATTGTTGGAAAATAAACTCCAGCTCATCGTGCGGTATCTCGATGCAGTCGAGGAGGTCAACTGAAACGGACCCATATCCGATGGCGATTAGAACCGGGTACATCTGGTCACGCAGCGCCACGCTGCCCTTGAGCATCGCTGGCATCGAGAAATCACCTGCGGGATAGAGCGTATGGTAGATCGCCATAAGCGGGTCCCACATCGCCTTGTCGAACACATCGCCGGAAATGCTATTGGCTTTCATCCAGGCCACCACCACGTGAAACGGCCGCTGGTGCAGTTTCAAGCCCTGCGTGATCAGTTCGTCGTCGCGTTGCCGCACAAACTCCTTGTCTATGGTCTTCGTCATAAAACTACTCCTCTCTGGGCTTAACACGGGGAGATGCGTTCAAAATGAACGCAACGATTCTGGACGCTTGAATCGTGCCTCTCTCTACGGCCCCGGTTCGCGGCCGGGGCTTGGGGCGTACCTGGTCGTTTTCCTCTACGACGGACGTAGCTCACGCTGCTTGCGCATGATTGCCTTGGTGAGCGTCATTTTCAGTGCTTGTTCCTGCTCATTGTCCAGTGCGCCGGCCAGACGCAGACCAACACAAATACCATCGGCCCTCCCTTCCTCAAATGGGATTTGGCCGACAGTTCCTACCCGACTGATTTCCCTCAGCTGATAGACAACCGCATCATTGATGTGACCAGGTAGGGCCAGTTTGGCCAAGTCAATTTTCTCAAGCTCGTCCATATCGTCCATGCTAATTAGCCTTCATTGTTTAGACGCCAAGATTGGTGTCCTTCTATGTCCTCGGCCCCAGTTTGTTAGGCCAGAGCTTGGGGGGCAGTTGAGCATTTTCCAAGAATTGTTTGATCATAGTCGAATGGCTTCATCCGCATCCATACTCGGTAGCGAGCGCGATCATTACCATCCCAGTATCTGAGTCAGACCAATCTTTGGGATTGTTTTTGATTCAGGCAACAACTGCACGAACACCATCTTTGGTGGTGTACGCTTTTGGGAAACAGAGCCGCGCCTCAGGCAGAGCTTCACCCAACACCGCGATTGTATTACCAACGCCCTCTACCATCCCGAGGCATTGACCTATCAGAATAAACTCAGCGTTTGTAGTCTTTGCAACAGGCCGGGGCTCACTTACGAGTGAGCACTTTTTCAGTAACGATTCCCCATCAGCAAATGCCGTTAAGCTCGTAAGCGATAGCAATGCGGCAACCAAAATTCGTTTCATGTTTCCCTACTCGGCCCAGGGGAGCGAAAAGCGTCCCTCTCCTACGGCTTCGGCCCAGCACATGGCTGGGCTTGGGCGTACCTGGGCGTTTTCCGAGTTAATTGGACGTCTGAGCCAGCGCCTCGGCGTGGATCAGCTGGGCGTGCGCAGTGATGAGGTCAATCATTTCTTTGAATGCCTCTGTGGGCACCAGAATGTAACCATCGCGCTCGTTCAGGTGGAACGGCGAGAGCAAGAAGCCCGCGACCGTATCCGGGATCTGCAAAGCGCGAATTTCCCTGTGGGAAAGATCGCAAAATTCGTTATTGTTAACGCTCATGGCCCTTCTTTCCTTAACGTTTCTTCTGAGCGCGATGCCCCGGTGCCGTCTCCCAATAGCTCACAAAACGGATGTCCTCCACCTCGCTGCCGCTCAACCCCAGACCGCCATACCATCGGGCCTCAATAGCCCGGCGTCGACAAGATAGCGTTTGAGTATGAGCAACGACGGCGTGCACTCGGGCTGTGCGAGAAACTCATTGCCCAGCGCGGACGTGTACAGGCGCAGCCAATTGCGGGCGGGCACCCTTGGTAAGAACGCGGCCAAACCAGCGAAATTATCGCTGGAAAACACCAGACGCAGCGTACGCAGGATCGGCTGGTAATCCGGCGCAGAAAGCAGCGCAGCGAGGGTGTCATCGAGCAGGTGGGTAATCACGACTTTATTTAGCCGCTCCTCGACCTTGGCGTCCCCGAGCGCCACCCGTGGGTCAATTGCCACCGGGTAAATCGACTGAAACGACTTCGCGCCACTGAGCATGGACTCGTAGAGCACCTTGTCCGCCGTCGAACCGGTTACCAATACATCGTCGCCAAAGATCACATGCACCCCACTCCAGCGGTAGAAGTTCTCTGCGGGGATGACATGGTCCTGGACCAGGTTGACGCGTTCACGTTCTTCGGTGCTCAAGCTGGCGTAGTTCTCACAAGGCGGCGCGATCCGTGGAAGCTTGACGTTGATGATCGTGGGCAAATGCATATGAGCCAGTTTGACATTGATCTCGCTGACCACGATCTCATAGAGCACGTTCGCCGTGGACGGCACGTTGCGCCAGCCGGTGGTCATCAACACCACGTTGTCACCACTGGCCTTGGCGTTGAGAAACAGCCGGGCCCAATGGGAGTAGGGGTCGTCCAATTGCGTGCACCAGTAGTCAATGACCAACCAGGCCAGGTGGCGAATATCCTCAATGCTTCCATACTTGGCGCGGCTGTAGATCGCCACCAGCGCCGAGGCATCCGCCCCGGTCGTCATGTCGCGGAACGAGCCCGCGCCATCCTGCGTCAGGCAGTGCAAAGCATGACCGCCAAGTACCGAGACATAGCGGGGCATGCTGATCAGCCCGCGGGCCAGCAGGTCGGCAGCGAAAGCGCGAAAACCCCGTTTCGCATCCTCGAAGCGGGTCGATGCCAGCGCCTGTTCAAACTGACCCAACTGGGTTTCTACGGGAGCGCTGGCGATCTCACGCCAGCAGGTCGGGAGCGGTGCTTCGGTCATCATGTTCACGGTTGAATCAATCCATCGGAAATAGCCACGGTCGCAGTCAAGGTTCCCAGGGGGACATCGACTCGGCGGCGGCTTTCGTAGTAGCAAATGCTCTGTAAGCCAAGCGGTTGCAGGCTCTGGAGTAGTTCACGGATGCCAGCACCGGCATCTCGCGGGTCATGGGTATCAGAGCCGACGGTGAACGCCGCCTGGTGCTCGATCAGGTGAGGCAACAGGGCGCGCGACGGATAGGACCAGCGCCCATGCACCTCACGCCCCGATGCGTTGTCCAGGCTCGATTTGCGAATGCCCGAAGCGTTTAGCTCATACGCCACGCCGTTGCGCGCAAACAGCGGCAGTAAAGGCTCGAAATGGCGCAGTACGACCTCTTCGTCGACACCGCGCAACAGGGTGTCCGCATGCCCCACGGCATCAAACAGGCCGCTCCTCAGCAGTGCTTCCAGGTCCGCGAAATAACGATCCAGGAAGTTTTGGGCAGCCAGGCGCGGCAGCTCCCACACCTTTACCATTGGTTCGCCGGGCACTTCGACGTAGTGAATGGAGCCAATCACAAAGTCCAGTTCGTGGCGCGCCAGCAAGGCCCGGTTATAGATATCGGAGCCCGGCATATAGTCGAACTCAAGGCCACGCAAGATCTTGATTTCACCCCGGTACGCCGCCTGCGCCCGCTGGATATCGGCAAAGTAACTGTCGAGTTCGGACTCCAGCAGACGGTTATCGGAGTCCACCGGAAAAGGTGCGTGGTCGGTGATGGTCAATACCCTCACACCGGCTTTGATTGAAGCCCGGACAAGTTCGTCGACCGTGCCAATGGCATGTTTGGAATAGAAGGTATGGCTGTGGGAGTCGATCATGGGCACACCATCTGTTCAAGCAGGCCATCATGGTTCGCCAACTCCTTGACCAGCCAGTAAGGGTTGTTCGCTTTCGCCATAATCGCCTGCACCAACTCGCGGTCATCAAACCGTGCCAGCAGGTCGGTCAGCGGCTGGGTATACAGCGCCCGGGCCAAAGGGGTTTCACTGATATGGCTGGCGAGGTGCTCCCAGCGTACGTGATCAAAATGGATGTTGCCCAGACGCTGATTCTCGATACCGTAGAGATATAAATCACCGTTGGGCTTGACCGTCAGGTCCATGCCATTGGCAAGCGGCGGTTTGTTCAGGCTGCCAAAGGTAAAGCGCTTTTTGACCTTGATCTCGATGGCCTGGATGTAGTCGAGCAGATCCAGATAGCCTTCGGGTGTGCCTGGCGCGGGATGGACGAGGTTTTTGTAGTCGATGCCGAATGATTCGCCGTCCACCTTCAACACATCCTCCAGCGCATTGCAGGGTTCAATGGTTGCGTGAATACCCCAGCGCGCCAATTCGGCGACCAGAAAGTCACGGGTGAATACCCGGTCCGTGTCGATGGAGCGAAACGAAAAGCTCAAGCCCCCCGGACGCCGCGTGCGCAGGTAATCCAGACTCAGCCCATGGGCGCGCCATTTGACTTTCTCGATGTGGTGACTGTCGGCGCTCAAGCGGATGTTGCAGGTGTCGCCGTGGCTCAACACGATCTGGACGGTGGTGTCATAAAAATCGAGCATTTTGTCATGGGGAAAGAACCCGCTGGTGATGAACTCGAACGCCTTCCCACCATTAGAAAGGTGCAGGATTTCGTGGAATACCTTGATGTTATTGAGCGGCTCGCCTTCCCCGCTGATAGAGATGCGCTTGACCTGCGGGGCATTGATTAGGGCCGCTAGGTTCTCCCGGGCGAGCGTCGAAAGCTCCATGCCGATGCCGGTCTTGTGCTTGTCGGCATACATGCAGAATGCACAGCCGATTCCGCATATCTGGGTGATGTCGATGTAAAGGAGATGACCTTGCAGATCCATGCCTGAATTGCCTTATACGTACGAAGAGCAAAATGAAGTCAAGGGCGCCGTGGCCCCTGGATGTGTGTCGCCCGGCGCCCGACCTTGCGGAAATCTATCTCTGCGTTGAGTTTCTGCTCATACACCCACTGGCTTGCCTGGTGGCGCAGGTAGCGCTCGGTTGCACAGTCGCCACAGTTGGCCTTGAAGCCGGCCGGCTGCTGGAATACCAGCCGCACGGACGACCCGCAGACCGGGCAGGCCTGCAGCGCCACGAGTTCCTGCTGACGCAGCCCCAGGGCCTCGGCCTGCTGACCGGCGTTCGCAGCGGTCAGTGCCTGTTGCAACTGGGCCAGGTGTTTTTCCGACAAGACCTCGCGAAGCACCATCTGGGCCGATCCCATCTCCAGGCTGATGGCGCTCATCGCTCCCCCCGCCCCGCGCATCACGGTGCCCGGCACCTTGGTAATCGGCGTGCCATAGGCCTGCAGCAGCGGCTGCCAGAGAATCGCATCAACCAGATGGCCAAAGCGCTCCACGCCGTAGAGATCAAAGGGCGAAAGCGCTATCCAACCCGCCTCCAGCGCCGCCTCGTTGTTCACCTGCCCCAATGCGGGCCAGGCAATGACCCTCTGGGGCAGGCCAGGAGTATGGTCCGGGCGGTCGGTAAAGCTGAACCAGGGCACCACCGTCAGCAACACCTTGGCGTCCGTACCCAGGATGGAACTCACCAGTTCCCACTCCAGGCCTGAACTGCGAAGGCTCAGGGTTCGTCCCGCCCATTGCGCCTCATCCTTGCCATCCAGGTAAGGGGCCAGGGCGTGGCGCAACATTAGCCCCGCATAGCGTGAGTAAGCACTCGCCAACTGGCGATTTTGCTGAAGGCGCTCCTGGGGGGGCTTGCCTGCACGCCCCTGTACCTTGCGTAGTTCCTCCCACAAGACCGCCACATGACGATAGTGCGCGTCGTGACTGAGGATATTGGTCAAGTGCAGGCCACCGCTGGCTTGCGCCGACCGAGGCACCAGCGGATACAACCCAGTCTGTTTCAACCCGGCTATCGCCTTGGAGGCCGCCTTCAATTGCCGCAGGGTTTCACCCAGTAAATGTGAAGCTTCGCTGGTCATTTCCTGGTTACTGAAGGTTTGCCCCCAGAGTGCGCAAATGGCAATGGCCAGGCGATGATCAAGGCCATCGGCCCCATAGAATTCCAGCGCCTTGCTCAGGGTGCCCTGGATCTGCTCCAAGGTCGCGATGCGTCGCCACAGATGCCGCTCGATACGGTCCAGCAGGCGCGCATACACACGGTTTTCGTAAGTGTTGTAGTCGTCCTCGCTGAAACGCGCCAACACTTTCCTTGGGATGACACCGCTCAAGGTTTGCCGCTGCCAGCACTCCGAGTGAGACGCCAGGTGCACCAGCGCGCCTTTGGCCATGCGCTTGGCTCGGGCTACATCCGTGACCTCATTTTCGTAGTGAAGATCCAGGCGCGGGCGCAGTGATACCTGGTGCAAGTGGCCCTTGCTGATCACGTCCAGTAGCGACACCTCGAACGGCAACAGATGGCTTTGCTCATTGATCACCTCGGCCGGCATCAACGGCGACCTCAAGGTTGCCTGCCGCGAAAACTCTGGATCTAGGGACTCAAGCGCACTGGCAAACAGCTCGGCCTGAGGAGACAGCAGGGCGTTCGACGGCACGAACCCATGCAGCGCTTCGTCCAGCAGGCAGCGGTCGCTGCCATCGGGCACCAGGATGTCTTGCCGCAGTAGGGTGTGGCCGTTGATCGTCACGCCGGATTTGCCGGCCCAGCAGAAGCGCCCGGGCTCGACCAGACCGGGCAGCGTGGCCACGGGCTCGCCCAGCAGTCGGTCAAACCAGTTCAACGATGCCCTTCCCGGCGTTTGATGTCCGCCGTCAGCAGGTCCAGGGATTTGACCGGGTCGCCCTTGAGGTTCGCCTTGATCCAGAAGCTTTCAAGCGCGCTCATCAACTCCGTTACATCTGTGGTGCCAACGTCATAGCGCCCAGTCACCTTGCCCTTGCGCATCACACGGGTGGACAGCAGATGGTCGAGGGCCTGCCCCTCACTCGCTCCGGTCTCCAGCATGACCGGAATAAACCGCAGTGCCTGTTTCTCAAAGCGGTTGCCCCAACCTAGGTCAAAATGGCTGGCCAGTTGCTGGGTAAATTCATCGCGGGTCAGCCTACCGAGCAGGTCCTTTACAGGCATCTCATGGAGCAAGCACGCCCGATTGAAGGCTTTTTGCAACGAAAAGAATGAGTACCGCTTCTTCTCGTAAGGCTGGATGACAAACCCCGCATCCTGCTTGGGCAGGGTCATCACGTGGGCACGGTCGTAGGTCTTGTCGGCCAACTCGCTGGTGGATTCATCATGGTTGGCGGTACCGATAAACCAGACGTTATTCGGCACCAGTATTTTCCGGCCGTTCTTGAGGTTGAGCGGCGCACCCGACAGCGCGACTTCCGACAGACTGATCAGGCGCTCCCTTGGATCATTCTTCTCCAGCGCCGAAAGGAACTCGGAGAAATACTGCTCGGGCCTGGACAGGTTCATCTCGTCCAACAGCACCACGTTGCAGGCGTCGTCCCAGCGAGGGGTCTGCGCCTTGTACAAGGCTTGCAGACAATCCTTCTCATAGAAACGCCGCTCAAAGGCGTTGTAATGGCCCAGCAGGTCATCCCGGTCACGCCAACCCGCTTGTACGGCGATATCCGTGCAGAAGCCGCCCATGGCCTTGGCGAACGCCTTGGCCAAGCTAGTTTTGCCTGTGCCGCTAATGCCCTGGAACACATGAAGCTGGCTCATGGCCAAGCCGCCCAACAACACCCGGATGTCTTCAATGGGATAGAACAGTTTGACCGAGGCTTCTGCAGTGGCGATGCGGTGCTGCAATTCAACCGCGAACGGCCCGAGGTCCTGCACCTCCTCCAACTCAGCGCCAGCACGGTAGTCCTTGTGGGTGTCCATCAAGGACATGGCAGGGAATGGCGTCTGGGTTTTCTGTGCGTTGGTCAGTTGCTCAACGGTGGTGGCCAGGTCATTTATCCTGGCGTCCAGGACGGTTGCATGAGTCTCCAGCACGCGTCTTTTTCGCTCGCTCCATTCAAGGTCAGTGGCCGCGACACGCGTCATGCCAACTTCGCGATTGGCCTTCTCGTATTTGGGCATGATGTCGGCAATCTGCATGCCCAGGTCCGCCACATGCTGGCGAAGTTTATCGTTTTCGCCCTGCAGCTCTGCGGCATCGGATTGTTCCAGCCGGGTAAGCAGCGCCCTGTTGTCTTCACGCAGTGCACTCAGTTCGTCAAGCAGGACCGTCGCCGACTGATCCCCCAACTGAGCTTTCAACAACTGCAACTCGGACAGCTCGTTTGCACTCTTATCCACCATTGCCCAGGCCTTGCGCTCGCGCGTTTCCACGCGTTCCACCTCGCGTGCGAAGCCGTTGCGCTCCTGCTCCATCTCGCGCGCAACCTGATCCTGCTGGGTCGCCTTGGCCTCCTTGACGGCGGCCCACTCCCGGTCCAGGCGGCGCGTGCGGTCCTCCACCTGCTGCTCGCGTTGTGCAAGCGCATCTTCACGGGTATCCAACACATCGGCACGGGCAGCCTCGGCTTCAGTGCAACGGAATTTCACATCGGCGAGCTGCCTGGCGAGCTGGCGCAATTCCTGGTTCAGGGCCTGTTTTTCTTCCTGAAGCAGCCCAATTTCGCTGTCATGCTGTTCGCCCAACATGCGCTGGCGCTCTTCGAGGACCACCAGCGCCAGGCGGTTCTGCTCGGCAAACCCGGCCTCGGCGTTGACCTCACGCAGCTTGACCTCACGCTCGCGCTGCGCCAATTCGCCATCGGCTTGCGCCTGTCGCTGCCGCACGCGTTCAAACTCGGCCTGGCGAAGAGCCTGGGCCTCATGCTGTACCTCAAGGACGGCCTGACGTTCATCCAGCTGTTGCATCCGCGCATCACATTCCCGGCCGGCCTGGTTGGTCAGTTCCCAGCGCTCCTCATACTCTTCGAGCAGTGTATCTGCGCGCTTGCCCAGGTCCTTACAGAACTGGGCGAAGCGCTCGATCCAGGTCGAAAACGCCTTGCTGTCGTCATCGCTGATGTGGGCGACCAGCTTGCTCAAGAAGGCTTCATCCACCGAAAAATCAGGGGCCAGGGACACACCGGAATACAGCTTGGAGGCATTCCCGAAGGAGGCGCTCCACATTGGCACCTGCTTCTCCAATTGCACGCGATTGGCAGTCTTGGCTGGTGCGGATGCGCCGCCTATCGGGGCGCTGTAAGGGGCGTTACGATTATTTTTGGCCATTACATCCATTCCTTGAAACGTTCGGTAAAGCCCAGGGCGTATTGAATATGTTGTTGCGCCATCGGCACGGTCACGGGGGTGACTTTCTTGCCGGTAAATTTGCTGTGGGCGTGGCTGCCCTGGTTACGCAGGGTGGCCAGCGCCAGGAGCTGTTCGAGTTGCAGCTGCTCTTCGGTCAGCGTCTTGAAGGGATGCCCGGCATGGCTGCTGGCGCCCCAACCGGCGGCAAAGAGCAGTGCCTTTAGGGAGCTGCTGGGGCTGGAGCACGCCGAGATGACCTGATCCAATTTTTGCCGGGCCAATTGCCCAACGACCTCGGCGTTGAACGCGGGCAACCGAAACGACGTCAGGATTTGGCGAGTGACGCGATAGTCAGCACGCTGCTCTCCCCTGGGCATCAGGGCAGGATCGACCGGGAACGTGCCGATCAGCCATTGCATCACCACCTCCAACAGCTTCTGGCACTCGGTCATGGCCGCTTCAAGCTCATTCTCGGCGGTATCGCCCTGGGCCAGTTTTTCCTGGCGGGACAGCAGCGCTGCCAGGTAACGCTTGATATCCGTCTGGCGCTCGACCCAGGGAAACTCGGTTAACACCCGAAGATCCGCCTGCTTTTGCAGATCGGCCAGCCACTGTTCGACGCTCTGCTCGTCGCCGCGAGGTGCCTCCACCAGGCTGGACAGGTACTTGAGCAGCCCCTGGTTTGCCTTCACCAACGGTAACAAGCGGCTGTCCATCCACCAGGCCTGGTCACGCAGGTCGAACGGGTCCCTGATTGCCCACAACTGCCCACCATCCGGGTCTGGCGTAATCCACACCAGTACATGAGCGAGTCGGGCCTGGGCGTCCTGGCGCTCCACCCCTTGCAGCTTTATCTGCTCGGGCAGGTCGGCCTTGCCATACAGCTGCAGCGTTGCCCGGTAGTCCTCGCGATAATCCCGATAGGCTTTCATCAACGCTGGCGTGCTGCAGGCCGGCTGCACACGCTGGTTGGGCAGAAGCAGAAAAGGTGCAGTCGTTTGACCGGTTTTCCTGTTCAGGGCAAAGACCGGGAACTGTCCACGTGTTTCGGTCGGGACGATGTCCTTGAGCTGTGCCTCGAAGCGCGGCCACAGTTCACCGCCGAGCGCGTCCTGGAAGAGGTACCCGGATTTGAGATTGGCACTGGCCTCCTCCTCGTCCAGTAGCATGCGCAAGCCCTTAGGGGTAACGGCATCCGCACGGGTCACCAGCCAGCCATTGCTGACGGCTTGGGCGAGGATCAGCTTGACCAGGTCTTCATGCAGGTTGGTCAGCTCGGCAATCGCCTCTGCCCGCACCACTTGGGCCCTGATCAGGCCCAATACGGCACGTTGGAACAGGTTCAACCGTGCACGCGTGACTTCGGGGTACAGCACCCGATGCACCCATACCGGCCACAACACGGCACGAGCGCTGCCGTGGGGCCTTTCGCCGAACTTGAGGTAGGTTCCGGATTCACCGAAGGCTGCCATGCGCACCTCCACAGAGTTGGTGCAGCGCCACCAGGGCAGGCACGGCTTCCTCTGCATCGACATGGGTCGCCAGTGCCGCATCACCGACGCAGATCAGCATCTGGCGCTGGCGACTCATGGCCACGTTCATCCGGTTGGGTAACCGCAGGAAGCCGTATTGCTCATTGAGCAGGGTCTCCCGGGACTTCTCCGGGCTATCTTCGGCACGCCCGGCCGGCCCGCGCCGACCTTGCGGGCCGGTGCGTACACAGGACAACAGCACCACATCAAACTCCTTGCCCTGGAAGGCATCCACCGAACCAACCCGCAGCCGCTCTTCTGAGTACTCAGACCCATCACTGCGGACTTTTTTCGCCCACTTGAATTGCTCATGGGGCTCGATGCCGGTGCTCTTGCGTTCCATCAAGGGCACACCATCGATCTGCACCTGGGTCAGTTTTTCCATGATCAGGTCACGCTGTGCGGCATAAAACGTGATCACCCCCACGGAGAGGGCTTCACCGCCCGCGATCATCAAACGCTTAACCTCTTCCACGACCCGCTCGGCTTCGGTCTCGCGCATGGGGCTAGTCCCTCCCAGACGTTGCGCAAGGCCCGCGCTGGCCGGCACATCGATCCACTGGCAGACCTTGTTTTCGTAATGCCCACCGTCGTTGCCCAAGGCCCGGATAAAGTCCGGCGCAAACGCAAAATCATCATCCTTGCGCGTGGTCTTGACCGCCTCTAACCCGACTTTTTCATAAAACTGTGCACTGACAAAATCCCCCAGCACGCGGTGCATGCGAAACTGTGTGTCGAGCATCACCACGCGGCGAATGCCGTCTTTTTTCTCCAGGTCCTGCAACATCAGGCGCATCCTCTGGAAAAGACTCGAGCGCAAGGCCTCCAGCTGCAACGCTGTGAGTGCATGCTCCTCCTGCAACTGGCTCTCGACTTCTGGCTCCAGCATGTGCGGCAACTGGCGGTCATCGCCGACCAGCACGATGCGCCGCTTGGCCATGGCCATGGGCACGAACAGGTCCAGCGGGTTGGCACGCGCGGCCTCATCAACGATGACGGTGTCGAACTCGATGTCCATGCTGTCCAGGTCTGACACGGCCTTGAGGCTGGCCATCTGGCGTCCGGCCGCCTGCTGGCAGGTGGCGCCCACCACCATGGAGTATTCCTGGGCCGCCGCCACGGCGGCGGCACGGTCCATTTCCAAACTGCCAGCCAGTTGCTCCAGTACCCAGGCCACCCCCAGCTTGCGCTGGGAAATCTTGTCTTGCAGATGCTGTTCCAATTGGTCGATCAAGCTGACGCCCAGGGCATCGAGTTGGTGCTTGAGTTGCGCAGGTCGGTAATCCGGCAGGAAGCGATCCAACAAGCGGTTCTTGCCCTCGGCCAGGCGCTGCAATAAATCCTGCGAGGCCTGCCGGCAATCGGCGGCTTGCTCCAGCAGCTCGCGCATTCCCTCACCGAGCGCTACATCGTGGCGCTTCAACCAACTGAGCAAGTCCCACGCACGGTCGGCACCGTCATCACTGAAGGCGCCAGGCTTAACCCGCAGGGCGCGAATGCGGCGCAGGGTTGCGCTGTCGACTGCGTCGGCGCCGCGTCCGCGAGGCAGAGGGTTGATCTGATCGATATAGTCCTGCAACGCCTGTTCCAAGCGCGCCGGCAGGAGCAGGCCGTGTTGCACCAGTGAACGGGCCGTCGCCAACATGTCCTTGAATGCATCGGCCCGTTCTGCTGGTGAAAGGTTTGAGACACGGGTCATCAACAAGGCCTGTGACAGGCGGCTGACGGGCTCCAATTCCGGATAGCGTTCGTACTCCTGGGCAATTTTGCCCTGGACATGCTCGACTTGGCGTTCAAGCCAGGGATCGATGCGATTGTCTTCTTCAACATCTCGACGCTTGCCGCCGATGCGTGTGGCCGGCAACTTGAACACGTCGCTGCGCTCCAGGGCGTTATCCACGGCATCATGCTGAAAGCTGCTGATCAGAACCTGCCCGGCAATGTTCTGCTCGCGCGTTTCTTCCGCCAGCCTGCGCTGCAAGGCTGCGATCACCTGGGTCTTGCCGGTACCGGGAGGGCCGATGATGATCGCCAGTTCCGGCGTATTGAGTGCCTTGTCCAACGCATCGATCTGTTTGTCTGTGGGTTGGCCACCTTTAAACGACTCGTTGGCGTAGGCTGTCAGGCCCTTGAGCGTGCGGCGCCGCTCCGCCGGTATGGCCAAACCTTCGAGCAACCACCTGAGTGACGGCAAGCGCCTGCCGGAATCAATGGACTGCTTGGCGATAAGGCGTCGCTTGCCAACGGTGCGGTTACCGGCAACGGACAGGTACAGCCAGCCCTCGGGGCTCTTGGGTTTAACGTCGTTATGGGTCGACACCGGCGTGAACACCAGACACTGTGCTTCAAAGCGGATCCGCCCACGGGGTGTCGGGGCAAACGAGGCGGACGGCGCTTCATTGCTCAATTCTTCCGACCAGTCCGGCGGCGCGTCCCCCAGGTCGAACTGGGTATCGCGGGACAAGTCCAGGCCCTTGTGACGCTCGCAGAATAGTTGGTAAGCCTCTGGGGACTTGGGCCACAAGCGCCAGGCGTTTTCTCGCCCGTTCTGAAAACTTTCATAGCGCACAAACCGCAACGCCTTGAGGGTCTGGGCCTGTTGCAGCGCGCGTTGCCACTCCTTGTCGTTGTACAGGTTCCACAATTCCAGGTAGCCCGCATTGTCGCGCAGCATAGCGTTGAGCAACACTTGCTGGGCAGGGCTATTGAGCTGCGCCGCGACCGACGCGTCCCGAAAGGCAAAGTCACCCACCAGTAACGAAAACGAATCGCTGCGCCGCACATGGCGAGCCACGCGTTTTACCAGCAGCGCACCGTCGGCGGTGCGCTCGATATCGGCGCGCCACCCCATGCCCAACACCTGGAAGCTGCCCTTGGCTGCGGTGTTGTTGAAGCGCGAAAGGGCCAGCCAATCACCTTCGAGCGCACCTTTGACCACAAACTGCTCCTGCATCCACTGGCAGGCCTGTTCGACATCGTTCTGGCCGATTTCCTGATGGGTATACAGGCTGTCGGCAATCAGCCCGTCGACCCTGAACTCTAGGTTCATGGCCGATACATCGGCAGGTGCGCAGTACTGCACCTGCAATCGGTTTTTTTTGCACGCTGCCAGCATCCAGCGCACCTGGTCCCGTGACGCCAAAGGGCCGAACAGGGTGCTTTGCGACGGATTGCAGGTCACCACGATACGTTCGTCGCCCTGCACCACCAGCCAATCATCCTGGTAGCGCTGAACGGTGATCGCTTCGTTCACGCGCAAGGACTGGGTTTCCTCAGTCGTCGAGAGGCTCAACACATCCGCGCAAAACAATGGGAATTCTTGAAGGTTCATCGTTCATCACCACCGGAATTGCCAGACGACATGGGTTTCCCCGGGAGGGCCGATATGCAACTGGTACGGCTGGTCATACTGGCCACGACGTGCCGCCTTGAGCCCCTGGAATTCCCCGAGTTGCTTGGGATCGCCCTCGCCTTGCAGGTACAGCTCGCCGTCTGGCAACTGGTGGATCCCCAGGCCCTTGCCGGTGTATTCGAGGCGTACATGGTCGGTGGGCCAACGGTCATAACTGAACGAGGGTAACAACCGCTTGAGCTCTTGGTTTGCCCCCGGTTGCAGGTACACACGGCGACCGGTGGCGATGCGGTGGTCAGGCAGTTCGGCGTCCCTTTCTTCCGGCGCCAGGCAGATGAACTCCTCGAACACCACCAGGTTGGCGTCGACCGGTGCATCGCAAAAAAAGCAGGCCATGTGCGCAGGGTCAACGCCAGTGCCCGGCATCAACGAGGTGGAGGTGCATTCGGCGCACTCAACCATGCGTTCGTCGATCTCCACCAGGGCTTCCAACCATTCGGCGATACCCGGGCGGGCGATTGCATCTTGCTTGCCCTGCTCGAAGCAGCGACTGAACAGCGCGGGCAAGCGGCTGTGTTCGGCCAATTGCAACGGCAGGTTGGCAAAGCAGGCATTGTCGGGGTCATCCGAATCATTGATCCATGGATGCTCCCCTCGCAGTGCCGCGTCCTCTTCCTCCGGCTCACCCAGTTCGACCAGTTCGCCCTTAAAGGGATGGTTGTGGGTCAACACGCGATAGGCGATGACGGCAAAGCTCCAGCAGTCCGTCAGGCTCGACAGCATGGCCTCGCCGCGCACCACTTCCGGCGCGCCATAGTCGGGGGTGTGAAGGGTCAGGCCGCTGTGGGCCTGCAGGCTGATGTTGTCGCAGTCGATCAGCCAGGTTTCGGCAAACCCGGGATCATCCGACACAAAAATATTGGCCGGGGACAGGTCGCCGTAGAGCATGCCGCGCCCATGCAGCTGGTTCAAGGTCCTGGCCAACTGGCACAGAATACGCACCCGCCGACGCAGGCCGCCCTGGGCCAGGTAATCACTGGCGGCATCGTCCTCGGCGGCGACAAAACTGTCCAACAGGCTTTGCAATGGAACCAGCCCGTCCATCAGCTCCATGACATAGCCAAAGCGCGGCGGCTTGAGCAGTGCCAGCGGTCGCGCCAGTTTCAGGTCGCTGAGGTCCTGGCGGATCAACCATGCCATATGACGATGCCAGCGTTGCTTGGCATCGAGGTCAGTATGGATAAAGCCCTTGACCAGGACAGTGGGCAATTGTGTGCGATACACCACACCTTGCCCGCCACGGCTCATCTCGCTCAACAAGTCGTAGCGAGTGCCCTTTTCATCCAGGACATGCTTGGTACTGCGCTGGGTAGCGGTCATTGTTTGTGATCCGTTCGAAAGATACCGGCGATGCTCTTGTCATCACCGTGAAGTGGCGTGGACCAGGCGTGCATTTCTCGCTCCAGCCAGGTGCGCATGCGGCGTCTGTTGCTGCGCGCAAGGCGGCGGTAAATCACATCGAAAAAGGGTTCCAACTGCTCGGGGATCAGATCGTCACTGATGCCGTCCGTCATCAGCAGCACGCCATCGCCGGGCAGTACCAATTCGAACTCGCAAGTCTGCCACAGCCCCTCGCCTGCCTGGGCCAGGGTGTCGGTCTGGTTGCCGAACCCCTGGCGCGCCGCGCTGATCACCCGGAAGGCACCTCGGCTCTTGAGCAGCAGCAGCCCATCCCCTATCTGCCCGGCCTGCCCACGGCCGCGGGCATCGACCCGAGCCCACAGGCAGGTGGTTTCGTAATCGCGATAGCGGGTGCCGAAATGCTCAAGCCAGGACAAGCGAATGGCCTGGCCCAGTTTTTGTGCAGAAACGGCGAAGGCCTGCCTGGTATGTTGCTTGACCAGGCGTACCGCCTTGCTGGAGCCGATGTGGCTCAGGCGCCGGCTGCCCAGGCCGTCACAGACCGCGATGCACCACCCCTGACGCACGCCATAGACCCCCATGGCATCCTGGTTGACCACGCCGTCCTGCAGGTGCCCCGGCCCGATGACCTTGGCACCAGACGCTGCCAGGCGCATCAGAATTCCCAGTCTTGATCATCGGCAGACGGCAGCTCCAACGGGAGCGTTTGATTGGGGGTCGACGACTGGCTAAGGGCGCTGACGCTCATGGTCACGGCACGGAAGAAGCGATGAATATCCCGTGCCTCAGAGGCTTGAAACAGCGGCGCTTCCTGATCATTGGCGAAGTCGGCCAGCATGCTCACATCTGCATCGGCACCGATGCCCATGGCGAAGCGCGTGGCCTTGGAGGAGCGCTCACCATTTTGCAATTGCGCAAAAGGCGTCTCCCACTCGTCATTGGGGTAACCATCGGAGACCAACACAATCACCGGTTTGTAGGCGCGGGACGGCACGATGTCTTTGTCTTCGATCAGTTGGCTGGCCAGGCGCAATGCGCCGCCCAAGGGCGTGGCGCCATCCGCCGTGAGCTGGCTGAAACTTTGGATTTGATGGGCCGGGGTCAAGGGCAGGTTCAACTCTGCGCTGCTGCCGCCAAAGGTGATCACGCTCACCTGGATTTCAGCGCGCAGGCGGCTTTCATGGGCAAAGGTGGCGATCATGTCCTGGAGCGCGCTGTTCAACGCCTCGATCTTGCCGCCCTCCGACATGCTGCCACTGGTGTCCGCCAGCACAATCACAGGCAAAGGACGGGCAGCTTGGATCTGGAATTTCTTGAGCTCTGACATTTCAACGGTTCCTTGGTAATCAGTAAGTGACGTCCTGGTTATAGCGAGCTTCGTGCCAGAATAATTTATTTCTTTAAAAACAATAAGTTACGAAATGCAAGGATCAATAACGCCCGAAAAAAATAATATTCATTACTTCAAAGTAATTTTTCTTACCCTCGCTTGTTATTCGACACAGTGCTTTTCGATCCACTTGCTCAGGGTCTGCTGGCTCTTGAGCCCCAGGAGCAAGGCGGCTCGGGTTTTGTTCTGGCCCGTTGAGGCCAATGCGCCACGCACGTAGTGGCTCACGACTTTGGAAATGATGTGGTTGATGTCCACCCCTTGGGACACATCCATCGTCATCAGGTCGTTGTCCTGCGCCGGCAGTTTGAACAACGCCTGGTCAATATCGCCCCGGGTAATCAGCGAGTCCTGGCACCAGAGCGCAGCGCGCAGCAAGGTGGCGTGTAACTCCCTAACGTTGCCGCGCCACGGGTGCCGTTGGATGAGTTCCCTGGCCTCCAGCGAAACCTTTTTTTCCTTCAGGCTGGGATCTTGGCTGCCGATACCGGCCAGCAGCGCATCGGTCAAGAGCCGCAGGTCACCCTCGCGCTCGCGCAGCGCCGGCAGATGCAGGACACCTACAGCGATGCGATAAAACAGGTCCTCACGGAAACTGCCATGTGCGACGTCTGCCATCAGATTGCGGTGAGTGGCGGTGATCAGGCGCACATTCACCTGCACTTCACGACTGGCACCGACCGGCGTGAATGTGCCCTCTTGCAGTACACGCAATAGCCGCACCTGCACGGCCAAGGTCAGTTCACCGAACTCATCAAGAAATAGCGTCCCGCCATGAGCCTGTTCGAACACCCCAAGCCGATCTGCAATCGCGCCGGTAAACGCACCTTTTTTGTGGCCGAAGAGCACGGAATCAACCAGTTCAGAGGGAATAGCACCGCAGTTGACAGTTACGAACGGCTGGCTAGCGCGCGTTCCTGCGTTGTGGATGGCTCGGGCAAACAACTCTTTGCCGGTACCCGTCTCTCCATAGATAAGGACCGGCACGCCTTTCTCAGCAAGAACGTGGGCCTGTGCCTTGATGGCCAGCATGCGACCACTTTCCGCGACAATGCTGTCAAACGCGGCATCCACCGGCACTTGCTGCTCAGCCAGTTTGGCCAACTGGTTGCCGCTGATTGCGCTGGCCGCTGGAACATACTCGGCAGCGATTTCGAAGGGGATATCAACCTGCTGGACACCTTGTTCCAACGAAGATTGATAGAAGACTGCGGGGTAACGGGTCTTGCCCAACAGGATCCACACCGCCTGCATCGCAGGTGTTCCGGGGCTCAGCAAGATGGAAAGATGTGCCCCTTCTCCCACCAACCGCTGCAGATGCCGATTGGCCGCGTGATAAATCTCGCCGAAATGCACAGGGGAGGATAACGGCTCGACATAGGCCGTGACGGGAATATCGACTTGCTCGCGGAGCCAGCGAAGATAACGCTCAACCTGCTCCGCAGGGTACGCACACAAGAGTTCGACGACATCGAAATCGACAGCAGCGAGGGCCGAACAGACAGGCCCCGCCCCCTCGCCGATCACCGCTTTCAAATCGTTAGCGCCGATCCAACTGACCAAAACCTTATGCTTTACCGCAACCATCCCTGAGCTCCAACAAATCCTTTTGCTAACGAAGGCCCTCATCACGATCAAGGACTATCGCTACCAGATATCAAATCAAATGCCTTTATACTTAAAAAGTGGCCATTTAACATCTATCCGTTAGTAGGCACCCACATGATCCTATTTACTTCGATTTAGCATCAGGCTGATGCGGCAGGCTACACGCACTCTCCACCACGATGGAGGCGGCTCCAATCAGTGCTTATGCAATCAGCCAGATTTTGAATCTTGAATGCCTTGGAAGCAGAGGTACGTGCAAGAGTCGATTAACGAAATGATCAATCTTCTCGTTCGAGATGCGAAACTCGGCTATCACAGGTATGACGCTCTGGAAATTTACAAGCTGCAATTCGCCACCAAGGTGGCAAGGCTTTTACTTCTTCGGGCTGGGCTGTTCACGCCGACGATGAATTGACCTACGTGCCGAGACAAGACTGCCCCACCTCCAAACCTTCAAAAGTCCAGCACAGACAAGGATTCGCGAGGAGTCAGACTGGGTCAGTGAAATCTCAGCAACTGGGGAAATTCGGCGTAGGCGCCAACAGATCATTAAACTGAAGAGCAAGCACTGAATCAAGAAATAGGCATCTCTGTAACTATTTTCTTTCACGCGTCCTAACGGAAACATGCTTGCTCGACATTAGTGTAATGCTGAAATACGCATCGATACGTCAGCCTCTTTTCCATTTCTTCAGCCACTGGGTAGCGAGGTAAGTAGATTTTTAACTTCTGCCAACGTTGGTGCATAGGCTCCGGTATGTCGACACGATAGGGAGGCGCAAGCAGTTGAAAAACGCAGACGCTCCTTCAGATCGGTGATTCCCAGCAAATCTGCAGCCAACCAACCCGCCATGCTCGCATCGCCCGCCCCCACAGTATCGGCAACGTCCCCAAGAATCGCGGGCTGTTCGTATTGACGGTCCGACGTATGAAGAATCATTCCGTCTGCACCTCGGGTGAACAGGATCTGCGCCCTAAAGTTGAGCGCACGTAACTCATCCATGGCCTGATGTTCGGTCAATCCGGGATAGAGGTGACGAAGGTCTTCATCGGACAGCTTGATCATGTCAGCCAGGGCGGTCATCGTTGGGAAAGTGCTCTCCCGGTAATATCTGTCCATCAAATTGCGCCAGTTCGGATCAAAGCTAATTCGTTTGCCAGCGCGTTTCACCTGTTCGGCGAGGCTGACCAAACGATCTCCCAATGGCTGTCGAGCCAGACTGATGCAGCCAAAATGACAAACTTCGGTATGGTCAAGCCAACCTTGCGGCAGCAGGCCCGTATCGAAAAACAGATCGGCATCCCCGGCAAAAAAGTACCTAGGCGGGCGGCTTGACGGAACGATGGCGACCAAGGGCTCTCGGTCCACTCGTTGTATAAATCGCATATCTAGCCCTGCCACCTCTGACTGTAGGGCTATCTCGTCGCCCAACGAGTCCGTACTGACGGCCCCTGCAAAGGAGCTGCTGACACTCAGGCGACTGAGCGCTCGTGCAACGTTCCAAGGCGCACCGCCCGAAAAACCCTGCCACTGTCCGGGTACGCCCTGTACAATGTCAGTCAGGGCTTCACCAAATACGATTGCCCGAGGCAATACCATCGTCCTTTCCTTTCTGATTAAAGAGATTTCTCGGCCGACTGGCCTTACACAATGGGTTCTGGAGAACCGCAGGGAATGGTGAGAACTTTTTCCAACGTCTGTGTCACTCCCACATCCCGCAAGCTGTTGTAGCACCATTCAAACGCCGCCACGAACTCGGGAGAGTTAGGAATCTGCACACCAAAAATCTCCTCAACTGTCAGCAATCGCTGAGTGATTAATGCATCATCGGCCACCAATACCTGACAAAACGCCGCCCGCGGATCCGCAATCAAGTAGATATTGCCATTCTCCTCCACCCCTTTCAAATACATAGCCCAGGCCGCCACCACCAGCGCCGCGCGCCGGGTATCCCGGCCCTCGGCAATCAAGCGGTTGATGGTCGGCACGGTGAACTTTGGAAGCTTCGACGAGCCATCCGAACACACCCGCTCCAGCTGATCGGCAATCGCCCGATTGGAGAAGCGTGAGACCAGGGTGTTCTGGTATTCGGTCAGGTCGATTCCCGGCACCGGCGCCAACTGCGGGGTCACATCCAGCTCCATGTAAGCGCGTATGTAGCGTACGAATAGCGAGTCATTCATGGTCTCATGGACGAACCGGTAACCCTTCAGGAACCCCAGATACGTCAGGGCCAGATGGCTGCCGTTGAGCAGCTTGATCTTCATCTCTTCGTAAGGCGTGACATCGTCGGTAAATTGCACACCGACCTTTTCCCAGGCCGGGCGCCCGTTGACGAACTTGTCTTCCAGCACCCATTGCGCAAAGGGTTCACAAACCACCGGCCAGGTGTCGTCAACACCGTGCTGGTCGGCCAGTTGCAGGCGATGTTCAACGCTGGTCATCGGCGTGATGCGGTCGACCATGGCGTTGGGGAAGCTGACGTTAGCCGCGATCCAGCCCGTTAGATCGGCATCGAGCAAAGCGGCAAAGGCCAGCAAAGCCTTGCGGGTCACGGCGCCGTTGTGCGGCAGGTTATCGCAGGACATCAAGGTGAAGGCTGGCGTGCCGGCGGCACGGCGTTTGGCCAGAGCGGCGCAGAGAAAGCCGAACACCGTTTTCGGGGCCGCCGGGCTGCTCAGGTCGTGCTGAATCTGCGGCAGATCGGCCATGAATTCGCCGTTGCTGTCGTCGATGCAATAACCGCCTTCGGTAATGGTCAGCGACACGATGCGGATTTGCGGGTCGGCGAGTTTTTCGATCAGTGCCTGGGCATTGTCCTCAGCCAACAGCATGTCGCGAATCGAGCCGATTACCCGCACTTCGGTGGCGTCGTTGTCTCCCAGTTCGAACAGGGTGAACAGACAGTCCTGGCCGTGCAGGTGGTCGTGGGCACGACGGTCTTCGCCGCGCAGGCCGACGCCGCAGATTGCCCATTCGAGGCCTTCGCCCAGGTTCATCAGCGCATCGGTATAATACGCCTGGTGGGCGCGATGGAAGCCGCCGACGCCGATATGGGCGATGCCCTGACGGGTGTCGCTCAGGTTGTAGGCGGGCAGAATCACCTCTGGGGCGAAACGGTTGAGGTTTTTTTTAGTGAGTTTCATACAGGATCCCTGAAATCAGGCGGCAGCGCGCAGTGGTCGGGTAACAGCCACGCCGTTGCCATCGAACAAATGGCAGTGGTCGGCATTCAAATGCAGGCTCAATGTTTCGCCGTAGCGGCTGGCTAGGTCGCCAAGCACGCGCATGGTCAAGGCCTCGCCGGACGCCGTGCGCATGTGGCAGAACGTGTCGCTGCCCAGATGTTCACCGACGTCGGCAGTGACCTGCAAGGTGCAGTCACCAGGCATGGCCAGTTCTAAATGCTCCGGGCGAATACCTTGAGTCACCGCGCCACTGACGCTCAGGCTGGCGCAGCTCACTCGCAATGTGATGCGGGTGCCGGCATCCAGCAAAACTTCACAGCCCTGGCGCTCGACAAGGCTGACGCTGCTCTTGAGAAATCCCTTTTTCGGCGTGCCGAGAAAACCGGCGACGACCAGGTTGGCCGGCTGATGGTAACGATCCAGACGCAAGCTGACCTGCTCGATCCTGCCACCATTGAACACCACTACCTTATCGGCCATGGTCATCGCTTCGACCTGATCGTGGGTCACGTAGATCATGGTCGCTTGCAAATCCTTGTGCAGGCGTAGCAGTTCAAGGTGCATCTGCACCCGCAGCGTGGCGTCAAGACTGGACAGTGGTTCATCGAACAGGAAAATTTTCGGGTTGCGCACGATGGCCCGGCCAATCGCAACGCGTTGCCGCTCGCCACCGGACAGTTGCTTCGGCTTAAGCTCAAGCATCGGCCCGAGTTCGAGAATACGTGCCGCTTCACTGACTTTTTTTAACACTTCGGCTTTTGGCACCCCGGCTAGGTCGAGGGCAAAGGACATGTTCTTGCGCACGCTCATGTGCGGATACAGGCCGTAGGCCTGGAACACCATCGCTAGGTCGCGCTTGGCCGGGCTGACTTCGGTGATGTCGCGGCCAAGCGCGATGGTGCCGCCGCAGACTTCCTCAAGGCCGGCAATCAGCCGCAACAGGGTGGGCTTGCCGCAGCCCGCGGGGGCGACGAAGACCACAAACTCCTTGTCGGTCACTTCCAGGCCGATGCCCTTGATGATAGAAAAGCCTTCGAAACGTTTTTGCAGATTCTTGATTTTCAGTTTGGCCATGGTGGGCCTCCATTTGAACTTATTTGGTGCGCCGTGCAGGATTTTTGTGGGGGCGAGCCTGCTCGCGACTATCCTTCAGACAACGGGTTATCATTGACATCTATTGCGAGCAAGCCCATTCCCACAAGGGGATTTATGAACAGCGGGCTTATTTCACTGCGCCGAAGGACAAACCGCGCACCAGCTGTTTCTGGCTGATCCAGCCAAAATTCAGGATCGGCGCGCAAGCCAGGGACGACACGGCGGACAACTTGGCCCAGAACAAGTCTTCGGGGCTGGAGTTGGAGGCGATCAGCGCAGTTAACGGCGCAACGGCCAACGAAGTCAGGCTCAGCGACTAAAATGCCTCGTTCCAGCACAGGATCAGCGACAGCAACACGGTGGAGGCCAGGCCGCCCTTGGCAATCGGCAGCAGAACGCGGACCATCTCCTGCCAGAGTGTGCGCAATCCAGGGGGCAGCTTCGAGGATGTCCTTGAAGTAGGTGTAAACCATCCACACCACAATCGGCAGGTTGATCGGGTCGTAGGGGGTCAGCGAAAAGTACAGGGTCATGCCCAGCGGCACGATCATCCACAACAGCAACAAGGCCACCGAGGGACTGACCAGAAACCGGCCAAGTTTGGCCACGCGACTTAATATCCGGGTGAGCTTTGGCATTTGAAATATTCATGGCGTAAGAACCGAGTCGTGTAGACCAGTGAAGTTCCAATGTGGGAGCGGGACTGCGTGGTTATTTCGGGTACCCGGCGCGCTTCATCTCCCGTTCGGTGGCCTGCTGGGCAGCGGCCAGGGCCTGGTCGATCAGCGCCGAGAACAACAATTTGCCGACCTAGATGCCAATGCCCAGGAACTCCGGGATGATCACTAACTGAATGCCGATGTACTGCACCGGTTTGGCGCTCGGCTTGCTCGGGGCCGCGGCTATGAGCAACTCCAGCGTGACTCTGACAAATGGCGCGGCGTTCAAGCACGCCTCGCTGTAGGCCGAGGCTCGGCTACCGGGCGGCTCGTTGGCGACGCCATCTTTTCCGCGACCAACGCCCCGAACTCCTTGAACGTAGCCCAGGCACTGAAGGTTTTTGCCGCCTCCTTGGCCTTGTAGCTGGTAGGGATCGCCAATGCCCAGAAGTACAACCAGGCCGAGCCTTTGTCGGTAACCTCGTGGGGCGCATGTCTCAAGCCGACGTGGTCGCTGACCTTGCTTTGGTTCTTGTCGGTGACGAACGAGCCGGCGACACTGGCATCGACCCAGATTACGCATTTTTCGCTGTTGAACAGCGCAAGGTTTTCGTTGAGACCGTTGCTTGACGCCACCTGTGTACCGGATTTTTTCATGGTGTTGACGTTGTTTTCGTATCTTTCGACGGTTGGCAGAATATGCGCTAATTACAGACTTCAATTGCGGGCAAAACAAATCATCCTTCGCATTTAGATTGATATTATTTTGCACTTAATTTTACAGCGAACGACACAGGGAAGGGCTGTACAGCGATGACAGACGATCGAATTCGTATAGGTTATCGGGTTGAAATACAGCACTCGTGGGAGCGAACTCAACTTTGGTTTTGCTCGGTCAACCGCTGCACCACCAACCGCCGGTAATGCGAAGGCGTCATGCCCTTCTGCTGCTGAAAGCGCCGGTTGAAATTGGAGATATTGTTGAAGCCTGATTCGAAGCACACGTCAGTCACCGATTTAACGCCATCGGCCAGTAGCTCGCAAGACTTGCTGATTCGCAGGCGATTGACAAACTCGATGAAACAGCGCCCGGTGGCCTGCCTGAACACCCGGCTGAAGTAGGTCGGTTTCATGCCCAGGTGCTCAGCCACTTCCTCCAGCGGCAGATCCCGGGCGTAATGGGCAAAGATGTAATCCACCGCTCGATTGGTACGATCGATGTGGTGCTCGTCGGCCAATTGCAGCGTCGTCGCACCTGATAAAAGTTGATAATCTTCGCAGGCGGCGAGCAACTCCAGGAGCATGAAAAAGTGTCCGAGGCGGGTCATACCTCGGGTGCTGGCAATGCATTGCATCAGGTCCATCGCCATGCCAATCGTGTGCTTGCAACGAAACTCGATGCCGTACTGCGCACGCTTCAACAGCGGCACCAGGATCTTGAGCTCGGCAAACACCTGATGGCCTTTGTCGAACAGTTCATCGGAAAAGTTGACCAACATGTCGCGCTTGGGCACCACTTCACCTTCGACAATCTGGCTGATCCAGTTGTGAGGTAGGTTGGGGCCAGTCAGGAACAGGGTTTGCGGATAGAAATTGCCGATGTAATCGCCGATGAACACCTTGCCGGAACTCGCGACTATCAGGTGCAGTTCGTACTCCTTGTGGAAATGCCAACGCACCAGCGGGCAGGGAAATCCGTGCTGGCGATAGATGATGGACAACCCGTTGTGGTCGTCCATCAGCTCGAAGGAAGGGTCAGTAATTTTCGCTGAGCGGTTCACATTAGACTGCTTTTTGTTTTATTGCATCTTACAAGGTCTATTTTCGCGACAGTTATAGCCACACCATTCATCCAATCGCGCATATGCCACAGAGTAACAACGCTTAGCCTAACGGGCTAACAAGCATGATAAACTATAGGAGAGCCTCTAGGGATAGCCTGAAACAGCCAAGCATTTCTAGCTTTCTTCAGATACCGTCAGCTTTGAACACAACGATGGATCAAAGACGATCAGATCACCGGTTAATTTCTGGATTTTTTAGCCACCGCAAGCGCCTCGTAGACACACCTCACCAACACCCGCCAGTAAATATCTACGCTTTATCAACAGACTCGACAACATGAACGGCGGCACCAACAGTGCCGCAGCTTTGCCCATACCACGAAAAAGCTCCTCACATGACTGAATTAGCACCTAATTGCCCAGAACGGAGCTCAACCTTCGCTCTGACGGCACTAGCTTTGCTTCTTTGATTTAGCATTTGGTTTCGTACGGAATACAGCGTTTGCCCAGCTTCCCGTACACGCCACGCCGGGCGTCAATCTACCACATGGCGACCTTAACGCTCAGAGCGCGCTCTACTCCGGTTCCAGCAACCGACGGAAGTTGAAAATAATAATTTCATACGCGCCTCCTTCAACGCCAGAACGCTGTAGCCGACCAGTTTTGCATCAAATGAATACGCAGCATCGTCATCAGGGGATAGGTCGGACGCTAACCACTCCCCTTCGGATGATGCGGCTCGATCAGGGCAAATAAATCCTTACACAGGACGATCCTATCCATCTCGGCGGGAATAATACTTTGCGGCCTGCTTGCGCACTCCAAAGTACTCGGCAGGGGCAAAGGCAATTTGCTTCATCGGAGTGGTAGCGGGTGAAGCTCCGCCATTTTGCCAAGCTCAAGAAATCTTCATCAGAGTTCCCCTAGGAACCTGCCGTCCAATACTTGGGCACGTCATCGCATTTTTCAACCGACGATCAACGGGACTTACTATTTCCTCGCGGCGTCTAATCTTATTTGCAAAAAACTCTGATTGCGCGCATTAGCTCCAGCAAAAGCCGCGCTTGGGCGCGGAAATCCGCACGTTAGCTAGATGTCAGTATTCGACCAGTATAGCTCGCGACAAACGCATGCCGCAGAAGAGATCGCAGATCATCCTCCACTACATTGAACCATCGCACTATACCTTAGCCCCCGAGCAACGCCAGCAGATCAGCAACAAGCTGATCATGCGTCCGCAACCGGACGAAGACATTTCCTTGCACGGGATGACGAAGGAGCAGGGCCTGTATAAGGGCATGCAATTATGGAGCGGCTCCAATTCCACAACTACAAAATAGTATCAGTTTTCGTGCTCATACTTAGTAGCAGTTATCTTTTACACGATGAGATCCTTGCAGTATTACCTGCCGATTTCGCTACAGCCTCTTCGGCGTTGTTTAACTTACAAATACAATAAAGGAAAGCGTTATGGCCACTCGCCAAGCGTCCCGAGGGCTGCTGTTCGGCATGCCTATATGTCTTATCTGGGGTTACGTCGCCATTGCCCTATTTATGTCTGGGGATGGCATTGAACTCGCCTTCCTGTCTCGTTACATTGTCGATCTCGGCTTCTCCCCCACCCGAGCATCCTTTCTTTTTACTGTTTATGGTCTGCTCGCCGCTTTGTCCAGCTGGAGTTCCGGCGTGCTGGCCGAAACCTTCGGTCCGCGTCGAATCATGTTGATCGGCGTCGTGGCCTGGCTGATCTTCCATGCGCTATTTCTGACGCTCGGCCTGAGCGCACAGAACTACCCATTAATGGTGCTTTTTTATGGAATTCGTGGGCTTGCTTACCCCTTGTTCATCTACGCATTCCTGGTCTGGATTGCTCAAGTGACGCCCGGGGCCCGCCTTGCTTCAGCGATGGGTTGGTATTGGACCATGTATTCCATCGGTATCGGTTTTCTCGGGATGTATCTGCCGAGCCTGAGCATTTCGCGGATTGGCTTTATCGGTACACTTTGGATGGCAACATTGTGGGTCGCGCTGGCTGCGGTATTGATTGTGTTCGTAGTTGAGGATCAAGGCAAGGCACGGGAAGGCACGCCGGCAAGCTTCGCCGACCGTTTGCGCGACCTGAGCCGAGGGGTGACCATCCTCTTCGATCAACGCAGCATTTTGATTGCAGCCATTGTACGGGTCATCTGCAACCTGACCTTGTTTGGATTCCCTGTGATTATGCCGCTTTACCTCACTTCGGAAGCCGTAGGCTTCACCATGGAGCAATGGTTGTATCTGTGGGGGCTGATGTTCGTTGTCACCATTTTCACTAACGTGATGTGGGGATGGATCGGGGACCGAATCGGCTGGCTATGGCAGATGCGTTGGTTCGGCTGTGTTGGCTGCGCGCTGGCGACCCTGGCTTTCTATTACTTGCCTCTGATGTATGGCGCTCACTTCGGACTGGCCAGTACCGCCGCAATTGCACTGGGTATTTGCGTCTCAGCGTTCGTTCCCATTGGACCTGTATTTCTTGCCATTGCCCCGGAACAGCAAGGGGCGGCTATGTCCGCCCACAACCTCGCCGCTGGAATGTCGAACTTTATGGGGCCGGCCATTGCAACGCTAACGATTTCCTGGCTTGGAGTCCAAGGGGTGGTGTGGGTCTATGCTTTGCTGTATCTGGTGGGCGCGGTATTGACATGTTGTATTCGAATCGACCAGCCAAAGCTTCAGACGGACGAGGAGCCAGCCCGTCATTTTTCAACTCACGCCACTGCCAACGAAGTTATTTTAACGAGGAAATAGTGCCAAGCAGTTATAATCTTCAATAAACAGAGCTAAAAAGAAGAGAAGAGTTATATTGACCTAGCTGCAATTATGAAGACACTAGTAAATACTATATCTATGCGACGTGATGGCAAAAACTTATGCACCCAACAATCACGCCTTACGCGATTAAACCGGTTGCCATTTGTGCGGCAACAACTAATCGATCTCACACGCCAATTGAGAGGCAGGCGTGTGAGCCATAAGCATATGGATGATACTCACTCACGAAGGACTTCAATCAACTTGCCGCAAAACGTCGCAAAGTCGAAAGTTCGTCTGAATGCATCAGTATTTTCGAAAAACAGGTTTGATAGCATCTCGACGAGCGTGCTCGCTGGCTTTTCTGTTTTGAGCGCGCAGCTCGCCCGCCCCATCAGCTGTTTTCGAGCCATCCACGGTTTTGCTGGGCGTACAGTGTGGTCAACTGAGCCGTATTCTTCGTCAGGTAAGAAAGCTTCGGACAAGTTGATCAAGAACATTTGTCGTCCGTTCCACCCAACCCAACGAGCCATCGCAGCGACGCCCGGGCCGACGGTTTTATGTCGCCATCGCCAACAAATGTAGTCACTAAGGTGCGTTTCGTGTTCAGCTGGATATTCAACATTACTTCGTCAAGGATGAGCGAGCATTTCTGCCCACCTGTAGCTCCTACGGTGAGGTAAACAACCAAGGGGGCACTCTATTGACTGATCACGCACTCATAAATATCCATTGCTGATGGTGATTTACAGCAGCCTACTTCAAAAGGCCTCCGTCACCACCGCATCACGTCAAAGGTCGCGTCGCGAAGTCGAAAAAACCACTGATTTTAGGTGTCAATCTGCGGTCGGGTGTGAAGAGTAAATGCAAGGGCCGACTCGGCGGCGGGTAGTCGGGCGGCAACGCGATCAGTTCACTTTGCTGCTATGATTTGCGCATAAGCTCCACGGGTTGAAGCATTCTGCCCAATCCGGCCAGCGCACAGAAGTGGCTCGCCGCGATAAACCGGCTGCCCACCGGAACAGTAACCTTCCCTTCAGCTGCGTTAAACATCCAATGGGTACGCAGCTCAATATATGAAAACCCCGGGCACTCATGGGACTGAGGGTCCCACGGTATTTCAATCGCAGGCTTGCCTTTCGAGTAAGACGGCACGCCACACAGAATGAACCTTTAGGGCGTCGACGGCCTACGACCAGGCCGCTGTCCGAGAGCCACCCATCGGCCGCCCCCCCCTTCTTTGATCTATTGCCATGCCGACTGGACAGAACAATAACGACTGGAAGCAGGGGTTTTCACCACCTCGCCTGAACGCATGATCGCGCCCGCGTCAACATGGCGCCTACCAGCAGATTGATTTCGGAAAGCCGGAGGGGGATTGAGCGGGCCACGGCCCAAGGATCACCCTACTTTCACACGTCGTAAGCCTGAGGCAGGCTTTGTGAACGTCGACATGGCGCTTGCGGAGCCATGCTTTTTGATCATGCCACGAACGATTGGCGAGACGTCATTCAATTCAAAATTGATGTTTCAACGGCGATTTTCACAGGGAAGTACAGCGATTGGCTGGGCAGTCTGCAATGGATGAGCCATGCCATCAATGACGCGGCGCTGCATGTTTACAGGAAAGCCGAACCAGGCAACCTTCAAGAATCCGGAGAAATTCCCGTCGATCTGTTGGCGCTTCTGGACACTCCCTGAGTCAAGCCCGAGCCCTCTCCTAAAAGCAGCGCGGTCGCAAGAAAAGTCCGCGACAACACCTTGTACGCCAAGAGTGCGACGCTCTATTGCCCAGCTGAATGCTCCTTTTTATCAACCGGGATTTTTTTGAGCCACTGTAGTGGCCAATCCATCCCGGACACAGTTTTGAGTTTTTCTTCAGCTTTCGCCGGAGCCAGTCCATCGTTGAAATGATGAAGTCGGATCCAGTTTTAGTGGCTCATCAGGTATTGGCCAATGTCTCGTTGAGCTTGCTGCCCGGTCAGGTAGCCCGTGGTCGGTATCCACACTGATTTCAAGCTGCGAAATACGCGCTCCATCGGTGCATTTTCCCAGCAGTTGCCTCGGCGGCTCATGCCCTGGCGAATGCGGTAGCGCCACAGTCTCTGGCGGAACTGGCGGCTGCCATATTGCGATCCCTGATCGGAGTGGAACATTAGCCCCTGAGGCTTTCCACGTTGTTCGTAAGCGACATCCAGCGCTTTGACCACCAGGCCTCCATCCGGCTTTTCTGATAAGGCCCAGTCAACCACTCTGCGTGCATAGAGATCCAAGACAACTGCCAGATAGTGCCATTTGCCCTGTGCCCAGACGTAAGTGATGTCTCCACACCAGACCTGATTTGGCGCTTCGACATCAATCGCTCGGTTCAAGGTATTCGGAATATCTGGCCGCTCCGCTGTGGCCATTTTGTATGCATGTGATCCTGGCTGCTTGCTGATCAACGCCAGCTCACGCATCAGGCTGCGTACCTTGAACCGCCCGATTTGCTTACCCTCTTCTTGCATCATTGCCATGATGGTACGGCTGCCGGACGCACTTCGACTTCTCGTGAACAACTCATTCACTCGACTGGGCAACCGCAGTCGCTCAACGTCCGGAGTTCGCCTTAATTAACGGGCTCATGATCGCTGAGCTGGCGGATCAGCGCGTACGCTCGAGATCTTCCGACATCAAGAGCGCGGTAGCCTTTTTTAGTATCGATTTCTCGCGTTCAAGGCGCGTGATCCAGGCTTCCAACTCTTAAATTTTTTGCTGCTCTGGCGTCAACGCTTTGCTGGCCGGCGTAACGCCGCCGCGCTCCTGCTGAAGCTAATTACCCCATCGGCGCAGTGCCGACTCGACCAAACCGAGCGAACGGGCCGCCTCGGCATGGCTGTAACCTTGATCGAGCACCAAGCAGGCAGCTTCGCGCTTGAACTCAGGGGTAAAGGTACGGTGCTGCTTGGTCATCGGAAACCTCTCTGTGGCGAGCATTCTTGCCTAAATGGGTGTCCGGGGTTAGTAGACCGCTACAACCAGCCTCGTCAAAATTATCGCTCTCCTGAGCATTTAAGCCAGCATGACCTACTTGTCACATGTCGTTAGCCGAGAAGTGGCTTGTGTTCACGCGAAGCTCAACATATCGTCAAACGCTGATAGCCATCGCGAAGCGCGTCGATGGTCAGAATCCGCCGCTTTGCGAGAGCCTGGAGTCTCGCGTTTCAAAAAGGGGGCTAGCCCGAAGTTGCTGACTGATACCTTAGGAAATATAGCGGTAGTAATCTCACAAATCTTTCACATCGAAGCGAATATCGTTATCTGAGTTCCGAGCCCCCCCCCCCTTTAAGACCGCTCCTCCCATCGCGGGCATTTCTTTGTCTGAAATTCGCCAAAGGCGCTTGTGGCCAGGTGATCTAAGCTTCATCAATGAATAGGTCAGGCTCCCCTGAATACTCACCGCACGGCATCCCTTTGTAATGGTCAAGCCGAACTCTAGACTGGCGGTCCTAGCTTGTTGGGTGTCACTAGATAATAATCGCTATACTTAACAATGCCTTAACATTGGATGGCTGTAATGCAATCTCCTTTGGAAGCATCCCTTTTGCCCGTTCCCGCGGGCTTTTTTTTGAGCTCTATTAGTAAATGCACGAGCAAACCGTCTTGCAGGATTAAGCCGGAAGCCACCTTTGCGGCGGCAGCGCTGCAATCTCACCTGTCCGCTGCGTAGGCGGGCGTGTCGGTACATCCTTCAGGTAGGCATCGGGATCATGCCCACTGCTCCGCACCGATTGAATCAAACTTATGATCGCATCGCCGCGTTTGCCGCTGCGTAGCGACCCTGCAAAGAGCCAGGCCTTACGCCCCGGCGCCCAAGGCAGTACCTGGTTCTTACACCAATTATTATCAATGGGCACGGCCCGGTCATCGCGGTAGCGCCATAGCGCCATCCAGCGTTTCAAGCTGTTATCCAAGGCTTTGCCATTGGTCGAACCGTTGTGAACGGTATCGCGCAGGGCAACCATCAAGGCACACAACACACCCATCACCGGAACTGCCTTTTCTTGCAGTATTCGGCGGCATATGTCCGACTCCAGACCCTTGATTTCCTCCTCGCTCTATTACAGCGGCTGCATGTAACGCAACTTGCAGCGACTCCAGTTCCGCCTCAATGGCAGCGAAATCGGTATCGATCAGATCGTCTGAGTCAACCAACCTGTTCCGGGCTCATTTGCTCCTTACGTTTGGAGAACTTGGAGTGCTTGAGCTGGGCGATCTCGTGGCTGAATTTTTCGATCACCGTTTTGTCGTGATCGCTCTTCTTGTCCATGACCTGGGAGGTCTTGCCCATCGTTTCGAACTGCTCGTCGAGCCCCGAGACGCGTTGCAGCAAATGCTCCGCAAATGCACGCAATTGTTCGGGGTTCAGTTGGTAGAGGTAGGGGATCAAAGTTATGCAGCCGATCTTGCCAGATCAGCGTAAACACAACGATAGCCTGATCAGACAATTACGCAACCGGACAGGGCATGGTTCAGCTTAGAGGATGGAAATTGCGTTTCCGAGGCCAACTCTCTGCCTTGGCAGACCCAGTATCAAAGCGTGCAGCTGTCAGGTGCTCAGCTCCATTTGTGAACCGTGAGGCATACCAGACCAAGCGAGTTTGCCCAGGTGGAGCCGCCGTGCCGCCAACCCGATGCCCAATCCGTTGCGCACCAGGTCTTTCATGCGGTTAGCGCGGCAATTGGCGAACAGATAAGCATAGTGCGGTTGCGCCGCACCGAACACTGAAATCACTCGGGCACTGACGGCGCCGGTGCCTGCATGCATGTCCATCGGCTCGGTGGTGAGCCAGGTGATACCGATGCGAATCATCGCAACAGCTCTCGAAGAAAATTCGTGCAGGTGGCAGCTTTTTCCACTGGCCAATTCATCTTTATGGGAGTGCGCGGTGCAGGATTGGAAAACTGATACCGGACGGCTGAGCACGCGTTCCAGCATCAAGCATCTGAGGATGCAGCGGGATGAACGTAGGCTGAAGAGCCAAGGCTTTTTGATTCTACAACCGAATCCATTTGTGGACGACGTTGGCATTGAGGCTGTAGCTCAAGACGATGTTTGCGGTGGAGGCCTGGATTCGGAGCACTTCCAATGACCTGGGCTTTGAAAGATTTGCTGTAGGTACGGCGTTGAGGGCGCATAAAAAATTCGCTTGATGGATCAAATATAATGTCCACTTAAGTGGACACCAAGGCTTTCGGCGGTTGTGTCAGGAAGATGTTTTGGTCGGACGGATACCTCTATTTACCGTTCTCATCCCAATAGATCGTGGGGGCTCCGCTTTGACTGCGCTAGTCATGTCCAGGCAGTGACAGCGGGCTGATAAGACAGTACTCGATTGCAGGATAAACCTTCTCCATTCATTCCCAGTAACATATCCCGCAAGCCCCATATCGTCCGCTACACCATGTCTTTGCTTTTTGCGGCTGGGTAGAGGACTTGGTCGGACGGCTACGTATTTCCTGCTGAAACAGAATCATAGTTGCGCGAGGGTTTACTCGATCTCGTGCCCCCCCCATAAAATGACCGATCCGTGATATCCGCCCATTGCTGCGGGGCCGCTCATTCTGCGCGCTATCATCGCGCTCCGAGTACCAGTTGCCGACTCTGTCTCGCACCCTGGATGGACCCTCAGAGAAAGTGTCCATCGACGCCCTCCAGAGCAGCGTGAGTACGATCGACGATGGACTCGACATGGCGTATGGCAGCCAGCAAGCGCTATCGAGCCGCATCGACGCTGTGTAAAGCAGGACAACGCAGGCCCAAGAAGCTGCAACTTACGTCATTCGTTCATTCGAAACTGCTGGCGATCTCTTGGTAGTGGAAGCCAACCTTGAGTCGCTTGACGGCAAACTGCAGAAAATGAGCATACCTCAGGCTCAAGCGATCCCAACCGCCCTCAAAGCCCCTCCCTATAAATCGAAACTCGCACCGATAAAAGCCCCGCCCATCCTGCAAGACCCTCAGCCTTCAGCTGGTCGGTCTCGAACACCGAGGCGCAGGCCCCTTCCTGTCTATTACCCCCACCGGAAGCACGCGATTGATTCATATCTACCTGACTCGGCCAGGCGAGGTGATCAGTGACAGCACCTGACGCCTCAAGGTAGTAGATGAGCGAAGAGAAAACCTTCGACGCCGGCGGGACAACCAGAACCCAGTGCATCCGGCCATGAGTACAGCGTCATGAAGCTACCGATCGTTCGAACCATCATCTACATCAAGCATTTACTGCAGTGGGCATTGGGCCCACACGATACGTATCGCACCATGGGTGGCGACCGCTAGTGTTCAACAGTTCACTACCAAAAGCACGCTGTCCCCGGACAACCTTCATGATCAATCAGCGCCGGAGTGGGGCATGGCTGAGGCATCAATTTAATAGAGTGCCGATGTCCGGAATGTGGGGTCAAGTCCACTTCGATGATCCGATAGAACCCCGGCATCGCCTCCAATCGGTCAAATTCCACTGTACGAATTTCCGTAAGAATAAAACGGGCCGGCGGGGTTTATCCAGTGGCGGTTTTTTCCTAAAGTGCGCCACAGCACACGCAGAGTCGCCCACGGGAGCTCGTACCAGAGTGGCCACGAATGGACTGTAGGGCATTAGCTTAAGTGCCGGCAGGCAAAACGCAGATAGCTAATCGCGGGATTTTTTTAAGCCAAAGTGGCGCCGATTGGTCAGCGAGTTTTGTCAGAAATTTGCTATAGGTATAACCGAACAGACGCCTACTATTACCCACCTCGCCGCCTGGCGAGGCGCCATTATCCAGGAGACCCTAACCCTCTTACCTTACCTGTACACCTGAATAAACCGAACTTCGCTGCGAACTGAATTCAATTTAGCGCCTCACTGTGCGCGTCATTTGAGAAGACCGATGAATACAATTCCTAAGTTGGCTGCTGTGCTTATTTGCACATTCCCTATCTTCGCCCACGCTTCCGATGGCGCCGAAGCCTTGGAACGCTTTCACGAAAGAACCCGGGCGATGTTCGCCAGGCAACTTGAAGACACCCAGCAACAACCAGCTCAACAACAAGATGTTAGTAAACAGGAAGTCAGCAAACAGGAAGTCAGCAAACAGGAAAAGGAAAAGAAACAGGCCCCCGGCATAAATCCATTCAACGACAGACTTCCCAGCCACTAACACTATTATTCCATACACTATGAGTTAGGATGATCCTGTGCGCGTCAATTCAGCCAGCATTCCCGTAATCATCACCACCGCGCTGTTGCTCAGTGCTTGCAACCAAAAACCCAACCCGCCCACCACCAACAGTGCCCCAGTCGTCGAGGCCAAACACGTCAGCCTGCAGAAGGTCATGACCTGGGACAGCTTCAATGGTCGGGTTAGCGCCGTGGAAACCGTGGCCATCCTGCCACGGGTGGATGGTTATATAACTCAAGTGGGCTACCGCGAGGGTAGCGAGGTGAAAAAGGGCGACCTGCTATTCGTGATCGACCAGCGTCCCTACCGCTCCGCGCTGGACAGCGCCCGAGCCCAACTAGAACGGGCCCGCGCCGCGCTGGCCTTCGCCGACCAGCAGGACGGACGGGCCCAACAACTGCTCAAGAGCAATGCGGTATCCCGAGAAGAAGCTGAGCAGAAGCATACCGCCCACGAGCTAGGTCTGGCGGAGGTGCACGCCGCCGAGGCGGCGGTGGCCAATGCCACGCTGAACCTGCAGTTCACCGAGGTGCGCGCTCCCATCGATGGCCGCACCAGCCGAGCCCAGTTGACCCTTGGCAACTTGGCCGTAGCAAATCAGTCGGTACTGACATCATTGGTGTCGCAAAATCCGGTACATGTCGATTTCGACCCTGACGAACACAGTTACCTCAACTATCAGCAGGCGCTGAAAAACTCTGGAAAGGCCTCAGTGAGGATTGGCCTGGCCAACAGCGAAGACTTCCCGTACCAAGGCGAGCTGAGCTTTATCGACAACCAGGTCAATGCGAGCACTGGTACGGTACATGCCCGCGCGACAGTAAACAATGCCGATCGCCTACTAATTCCGGGCCTGTACGCCAGGGTGCAACTGTCCGTTGGTGAGCCTGCAGTGGCCATGCTAATCCCCGACCGTGCGATCCTGACCGACCAGGACAAGCATTATGTTTACGTCTTAGGCAGGGACAACACGGCGGAAAAACGTTATGTCAAAACCGGAAATCTGATCGACCGGCAACGCGTCATCACAGCTGACCTAGAACCCGACGACAGCGTAATCGTCTCCGGCCTGCAGAACATCCATGCCAGCGGCACGACCGTCATACCCCATGTCATGCCAGCAGACAAAAGCGAACTCAACATTCCCAGCTTCGCGCCAAGCGCTAAGTAACAGTCAAGGGTTCCAGCCATGGACTTTTCCAAGTTTTTCATCGACAGGCCGATCTTCGCGATAGTCCTGTCGATCATCATTTTTGCCGCGGGCTTGGTGGCAATTCCGCTGTTGCCGGTGGGTGAATACCCCGAAGTGGTGCCCGCCACCGTGGTAGTGAAGGCCACCTACCCTGGTGCCAATCCCAAGGAAATTGCCGACTCGGTCGCCGTGCCCCTCGAAGAGGCGATCACCGGCGTAGAAGACATGATCTACATGAAGTCCGTCTCCAGCTCCAACGGCACCCTGCAGGTGGTCGCCACCTTCAATGCCAAGGTCGATCCGGATACCGCCGCGGTGCGGGTGCAGAACCGCGTCAGCCAGGCACTGTCGCGCCTGCCCGAGTCAGTGCGCCAGTATGGTGTCACTACCCAAAAACAGTCGCCGACGCCACTGATGTACATCGACTTGTTCTCGAACAGCGACAAGTATGATGAATTATACCTACGCAACTACCTGCGCCTAAATGTCAGGGACGAACTGTCGCGCATCCCCGGCATCGGCGATGTGATGCTCTTTGGTGGCGGCGACTATGCAATGCGCATCTGGCTGGATCCGAACAAACTGGCCGCGCGCGACCTCACTGCGCAGGACGCAATTAACGCGGTCCGCCAGCAGAATGTGCAGGTTTCTGCCGGTCAGCTGGGCGCTGAACCATCGCCGCAGGATAACGAATTCCTGATTTCCATCAACGTCCAGGGACGCCTCAAGACCGAGAAGGAATTCGGCGACGTCATAATCAAGACCGGCAGCGACGGCCAGGTTACCCGGCTCTCGGATGTGGCACGAGTGCAGCTGGATTCGGGCGATTACACGATGCGCGTGTTCCGCGGCAAGGAACAGGAAGTAGCGGTAGGCATCTTCCTCACCCCAGGTGCCAATGCCCTCGAAGTGGCCAGTGCGGTGTACACCAAACTCGATAGCCTGTCCAAGGACTTTCCCGAAGGTGTGCAGTACAAGAGCGTCTGGGACCCCACGGTGTTTGTGCGCGAGTCGATCAACTCCGTGCAGCATACCCTGCTCGAAGCAATGATGCTGATCGTGCTGGTGGTGGTACTGTTCCTGCAGACCTGGCGGGCATCGATAATCCCACTAATTGCGGTACCGGTGTCGATCGTAGGTACATTCGCGTTCCTTTATCTGCTGGGATATTCGATCAACACGCTGACGCTGTTCGGGTTGGTGCTGGCGGTCGGCATCGTAGTTGACGATGCCATCGTGGTAGTAGAGAACGTCGAACGTAACATTGAATTGGGCTTCAAGCCACTAAAGGCGGCCCACCAGGCTATGCGCGAAGTTTCGGGACCGATCCTAGCCATCGGGCTGGTGTTGTGTGCGGTGTTCGTTCCGATGGCGTTCATGAGCGGTGTCACCGGTCAGTTTTACAAGCAGTTCGCCGTGACCATCGCAATTTCGACGGTGATCTCTACGATCAATTCGTTGACCTTGTCGCCGGCACTCGCAGCCAAGCTGCTACGTGGCCATGACGTACCACCGGACCGCCTGACGCGCTGGATGAACGTTGCCCTGGGCTGGCTGCTGCACCCGTTCAACCGTTTCTTCAACCGCAGTTCGCACCGCTATGAGGGCTGCATTGCTCGAATCCTGCCACGGCGCGGACTGGTGTTCGCGATCTATGCTGTATTGCTGCTCGCAACCGGTGCGCTGTTCAACGCAATCCCCAGCGGCTTCATCCCGAACCAGGACAAGCTTTACCTATTCGCTGGCGCCACGCTCCCTCCAGGGGCTTCGCTGGCCCGCTCTGAAGCGGTCGCCCGTGAAATGGCGGAAATAGCCTCGACCGTCGATGGGGTAGACTTTACCAAATCCAGCGTTGGCATGAATGCGATACAAAGCACCACAACGCCCAACCTAGTGTCTTCCTATATATTGCTCAAGCCGTTCTCGGAGCGTAAGCGTACTGCGGAGGACATCAATGCCGAACTCAACCGAAAGTTCGCTCAGATCAAGGACGGCAGTGCCTATGCACTGTTGCCGCCACCGATCGAGGGCCTCGGCAACGGCTCGGGCTATTCGTTGTTTCTGATAGACCGCGGCGGACTTGGTTATGCGGCCCTACAGAAAGCACTGGAGGCATTCCAAGCAGAGGTGAGCAGGACGCCGGGAATGACCTTTCCAGTTAGTTCCTATCAGTCGAACATTCCGCAACTTGAAGTAAAGCTGGACCGCACCAAGGCGCAGGCTCAGGGGGTGGAGTTGACCGCAATCTTCGAGACCCTGCAAACCTATCTGGGCTCGGTCTACGTCAACGACTTCAACATACTCGGTCGCGTGTATCGGGTAGTGGCACAAGCTGACAGCCGCTTCCGCCAGACCCCAGCCGACATCGGTAACTTGCGGGTGCGCAATGTGCACGGGGAGATGGTACCGATCAGCGCCGTTGTCGATATCGTACCAACATTTGGCCCCGATCCAGTGATGCGTTACAACGGCTTTCCCGCAGCGGACCTGATCGGTGACGCCGACCCCCACGTATTGTCCTCCGGTGAAGTCATCGAGAAGCTGCAGGAGATCGCCGCGCTTACGCTGCCCAAAGGCATTGAACTGGAGTGGACCGACCTGAGCTACCAGCAGGTGAACCAGCGCAACACAGCAGTGATCGTTTTCCCAATTGCGGTGCTGCTGGCCTTCTTGGTATTGGCTGCTCTCTATGAGAGCTGGACGTTACCGCTCGCGGTGATCCTGATCGTACCGGTCTGTATGTTCGCGGCTCTCAGCGGCGTCTGGCTGGTGGGCGGTGACAACAACGTCTTCGTACAGGTGGGTCTGTTGGTGCTAATGGGCTTAGCCTGCAAGAACGCCATCCTGATCGTCGAGTTCGCCCGCGAACTGGAGATGCAGGGTCAGAACACCGTTGCCGCAGCGCTGCAGGCCTGTAACCTGCGCCTGCGACCGATCGTAATGACCTCGGTGGCCTTCATCGCCGGCGCCGTCCCCCTGCTGGTCAGCAGCGGTGCCGGCAGCGAGGTACGCCATGTCACCGGTGTCACGGTGTTCTGCGGCATGCTCGGGGTGACACTATTCGGCCTGTTCCTGACGCCGGTATTCTACGTGGTGCTGCGCAAGCTTGGCGCCACCCTGCCCGACCATCCTTCCAACCTGACGCCATATCCCGAGGAGGAACCGAGCCATGGCTAAGAAGCATAGCGTCCTGCCGCTGCTGCTGGTCCTGCTGCAGAGCTGCACGGTGGGACCCAACTTTCACCGGCCCAAGCTTCCGGAGCTACCCAATGCCTTTGCCCACGAGGACAATTCGACTAAAGTGCAGGCACCGACCACCGCAGCCGACGATGCATTCTGGCAGCGCTTTGCCGACCCGCAGCTCTCGGGGTTGGTAAAGGCCGCACTAGCGGCCAACCCCGACCTGCGCACGGCCCTGGCCCACTACGATGCGGCCAATGCGTTGCTGCGCGAGGTCCGATTCGACGAGATTCCCACGGTCACCATGACGGCCCAGGCCGGTCATCAGCGAGTCAGCAAAGACGAGGCCAATGACGCGGCCCGCAGCCATGATCTCTATGGCAACAAAAGTTCGCTAACCTGGGAACTGGACCTGCTAGGGCGGGTACGCCGCTCGGTGGAATCACAACGCTCCGAGGTCGCGGCCCGGGCCAACGAACTGCAAGCCATGCAGGTCACTGTGGTCAGCGACGTGGCCAACAGCTATATCGACCTACGGGCCGCGCAGAAAATGCTCAGACTCTCTAGGGCCAATGCCGACAGCCAGCGGCAGACGCTGGCTATCGTGCAGGGCCGGCTGGATGCCGGGCGCAGCTCGACCTACGACCTGTCCCGGACCCAGGCACAACTGGAGACCACGCTGTCGCGCATCCCGCAGTTGCAGGCGCGGATTGCGGTGGATCGCCACCGCCTGGCGGTACTTGCCGGGCTGACACCGACAGCGCCGGATGCGCAGTTGCAGCAAGACAGCGACATGCCAGCGATCCCGGAGGATATCGAGCCCGGCACCCCTGCTGAGATCATCCGGCGCCGACCGGATGTCGCCGCCGCCGAGCACCGGTTGCACGCCGCCACCGCGCGGGTCGGCGTGGCCACCGCCGACCTTTTCCCCCGCGTCAGCCTTGGGGCGGCCCTAGGCACTTACGCGTTCCACGGTGGTGGCCTATATGCCGCTGGCAGCGAATCGAACCTAGCGTTGCTGGGCATCGACTGGTCGTTCCTCGATGTCGGCCGGGTCAGGAGCCGTATCGCCGCCGCCGATGCAGAGGCCGCCGCCCAACTGGCCAGCTACCAGAAGACCGTGCTGGGGGCGCTGGAGGATGTCGACAATGCCCAGGCGCGGTTTGCCAGAAACAAGGAGGAAAATGCCCGGCGCCTAAGCGCGGCGAACGATTGGAAAACCGCCGCGACTCTCTCCAACGCCCGCTACCAAGCCGGTGCCATCGAGTTGTTCGAGTTGCTGGATGTACAGCGTTCGATGTACGACGCCCAGCTCTCGCAAGCCGATAGCCAGGCTCGCAGCACTTCCAGCGCCGTGGACCTGTTCGTCGCCCTAGCCGGCGGCTGGCCGCAGTACCTGCCAAGCCAGCACTGACCCACCGGCTCTGCGTGCGATACCCAACTACCGAACGCAGCAGCTGCCGTTATAGCCCACTGGCCACTTTCCTCGAACCAGGATCGTGGCCTTATGAGCACCCTGCCAGCCCCCTTGGGCCCCCTTCAGCACTAAGCAAATACAGGCCGGATTCCTGTTCGCCGCGCCCCACCCATCGTGTAGGTGTCACAGGAACTGGTACTGCGGCGCGCGACATCCAAGCAGCCGCATTGCTGCTCAAGGGCCAGAACACGCCCACTAAAAGCCTCTGGCCGAGAAAACCGGATACGCTGCAAGGCTAACGCTAGACCCACCTGTCCGATCTTCAGTTGCATCGTTTTCCCGAAGCTCGCAACTCATCCTGCTCAAGGCTGATCAGACGCGTGCAGGGAACGTTGCGGGACACACCCCTGCCAGCGGTGGACCTCAGCGCCCTGGCCACGACGATCAATCACTACGGCGACGCCATACTCAAAGTGTTTAAATCAAAGCTGGTGGCGTTCTGGGACGAGCCGGTGCCCGAATCTGCCCGCAATGTCCCAGGATCGGATACCTGGCTGCCTGACTGGGACAGGCATTCGTCAGCAGTGTCAAGCCGCTGCGCGGCTCTCTCCAACCTGCAGTTCGCTGTCATGTACGGCAACTGCGGCTATCCCAACACCCAGGCCTTCAGGCCAGTTAACTATCGCCCAAGGCACTGGTCAGAGAGAATCAGGTGATGCGCAATAGCCTGCTCGGCCTGCACCTAACTCGTGCCAGAATTCAACACAAAAGCAGTCAGTCAAACCATTGAAACCGGACAATCAGTCGGGTACCCACGCCGTCGTGCACAAGTACCTTCATCCGATTGGCGCGGCGATTGGCGAACAGATAAACGCAGTGTGGCTTCGCAGCCCCGAATACGGCGACCACGCGGGCAAGGGCTGTGTCCGTACCGGCGCGCATGTCCATGGGTTCGGTGGCGAGCCAGATGGCGTCGATGCGGATCATCGGGAGAGGCTGCTGATGAAGCGGGCGCAGCCGTCCGGGTCGGAGGTCGGCCAGTTCACAGTGAATGTTCGCTGCCCGGAGGAAATATCGATGCGGGCTACATCCTGCCGAGCAGGCGTCGCCGCAGCGGTCTCAAGTTTCAACGATACAAATGCAGGCAAGGCGCAAGCCTGCTGGTCACGATAGATAGGTATCCACTTGCGAACCAGATTAGAGTTGATGCCGTGCCGCAGTGCCACGCTGGCAATGGATACATCGGGGCCCAGGCATTCCTGGACAAATTGGGCCTTGAAGGGTCTGGGATAAGGGGTGCGCTGACGCGTGGTGTTCCTTGAATTAAGGGCGATGGTGTCCACGTATTTTGAACTGACCCCACAAAGCTGGACGTTTACCCATCTATGCCTGAGCGGCCTGAGTTCTGTATTCAACAGGACTCAGGCCGTTTAGCTTCAGTCTGATACGCGAGTGATTGTAATACTGGATGTACTCGTCGATGCCAGCGTGAAGCTCATCAAGGTCGTTAAATTTATTCAGATAAAAAATTCTGACTTCAGTGTGCCGAAAAAACTCTCCATGGCCGCATTGTCGTAGCAGTTACCCTTGCGCGACATGCTCGGCGTCACGGAGCTTTTTTTGAGAGCCCGCAGGTAAATGGGCATTCGATACTGCCAGCCCTGGTCTGAGTGCAAAACCGGTTTTTCACGCGGCTGAAGTCGCTTGAATGCACCTTTGAGCATCTTCCCGACCATATCGAACAGCGGCCTTCTGGCAACCTCATAGGAAATGATTTCGCCGTTGTACAGATCCAAAACGGGCGACAGATAAAGCTTCTGGCCTCCAACTTTGAACTCTGTAACGTCGGTTACCCACTTTTGATTGGGTGACGGAGCTTCGAACTCACGCTTCAAAAGATTTGGCGCTGCCTTGCCTACCTCACCCTTGTAGGCTCGGTATTTCTTCACGCGCACCAAGCTCTTTAGTTGAAGCTGCGCCATCAGTCGCTGAACCGTCTTGTGATTGACGAGATGACCAGCGCTTCGTACCGCAGCCGTTATCCGGCGGTAGCCATACCGGCCCTTATGCTCATCGAACGTCGAACGAATCTTGTCTTTCAGCTCAGCGTGCTTATCAGCCGCTTGCAGCGCCTTTTGCTGATAGTAAAAGGTGCTGCGTGCCAAACCGGCGAACTTCAGCAGGCTTTCGAGAGAGTGCCGCGGCCTCAGTCCAATTACGATTCGCGCTTTTTCTGCTGCGCTACTCGTTTCTTCTCCTGAACCAAGGCATCGAGCTTTTTTAGGTAGTCGTTTTCCATCCGCAACTGCTTTACCTCGGCAAGCAGATCATCGCGTGAGCGCGACTCATCATCGGGTGAGTCGGGTTGAACAGGAGGAATGGTGGTTGGCATTTTTTTCGGACGTCCGGCTCTATTAGGCTGCTTGGTAAGGGCATCAAAACCGCCCTCATCATAGCGGCACTCCCAGAGGCCGATGATGCCGAACCTGCGGATGTCGAACAAGGCCGCCGTCTGCCGATAGGACAGCTGTTCCTTACGCATACGTTTCAAAACAGACAGTTTGAAGTCGTTGCTATAGCGCTGCAGCTTTTTCTGTTTCAGCCCGGCAGCGCCATGCACCTGATAGGCCGCAACCCACTGGCGAAGGGATGAAAAATCCACATTGTGACGGTGTGCCACATCCCTCAAACCCGCGCCACCGGAACAATAGTCCTGCACCGCTACCAGTTTTACTTGCTCTGTGTATTTACCCATGACCCCCCCAAAGGTTGTGTCCAATCTTTGGGGGTCAGTTCATTTTTTAGGTGGACACCATCGCCTTTGGCGTCGGGGCCAGGAAGGTGAGTTGGCCGGGCGCTTACGCGGCAGCGTACTAAATAGACCATTTACCTTATACAAACGTGTGGATTGAAATCAATCGCATGACTTATCTGCATTAATTAACTGCTTTGACATATGAAATTTCGGGAGTTACTGGAGCCACAGCAAACGTCTAGGCTTGAAATCCAGCAGCTCTTTAGCGCGCAAATTTGAGGCACCACGAATTGCTTCATTGTAGAATAAAGCTTCTGAGCCAACGGTGCGCAAGGCTTGTTCTGCTGTTATGGAGCCAGGTAATGGCGCTCCCACCCACTTACTGAACGCCGGTAGCCACTCACTAACTGGGAGTGGGTTATCATCGACGATATTGTATACTCCGCACTCACTGTGTAGCGCTGCCACGGTCGCTTCGATTGCATCATCCAGGTGAACAAATGACCACACACCGTTCCCTCGGCCGATGATCACCGACTCACCCTTCCTCGCTTGCTCTGCAATAGCGCCTGTCGGGTGGTACCAAGTACCAGGTCCGTAGAAGAATCCGTACCGCAGCACTACCCCGGTCAGAGCTTGGCTTGCCAAAATCTCGTCTTCATATGCCTGAAAGGTTCTTGCACTTTCTCCAACGACGCCAGGTGCATCAATGCACAACTTGGCGTCTTCAGCAGCTAACTCGCCTTCTGCCGCTTGGAGATAGAACCCGCGCGATTGCATGATGTAACGCTTAACCCCAAACTCTTCAGCTGCAGAGAGCAAATTCTTCCCACCTATTTGATGCAGCCGAGTGTCATTCGGCATGTACTTAATGAGTTCGGCAGGATCTGCAGGGAGGAGAGTCAATTGGTCAATGACTACGTCAGGCTTGGCGTCCCGGATAGCGTCACGCACTGATTCCGTGTTAAATACATCAGCGACGACGGGTTTTGCGCCGATCCCTCGAAGAATATCTACCCCAGCACCTGCTCGGGTGATGCCAGTAACTTCATGACCAGCTGCGCAAAGCAGCCGAGTCAGTGGGACACCTACAGCGCCAGTTGCTCCAGCGATCAAGATTTTCATAGTTCGTATCCTCAGTGATGGTCCAGCAAGGCTTGCGGTATGTTCCGGAAGCTAATAGCCATTCTGTTGTAGGAATTCATCAAGCTGACAGCGATTGTGAGATCCACCAGCTCACGCTCCTCAAACACTTTCCTTACTGCAACATATGCAGAGTCAGAAACCCCCGTGTCTGCGACCTTAGTGACCTGCTCAGCCCACGCTAGAGCTGCTTGCTCACGGGTGTCGAAAAGATTACCTGCCTCAGTCCACGCTTGGACTAACGCTATTTTTTCGACCTTAACGCTTTTTTTGATCAGGTCGCGGGTATGCATATCCAAGCAGTAAGCGCAGTTGTTGATTTGCGAAACGCGCAGATAGACCAGATCAACAAGTACCTCATCCAAGCCACTTTGCATGACGTAGCCGTAGACACTGCCCAGCGCTTTCACTCCTGCAGGGGCGAGTTGGTTGTAGTCGAGCCGCCTAGTCATGAGGTTACTCCTCACCCTGGTTTTTAACGGGGGTTGTGAGCGCTTTGTCATTGGAGTCAACGACGAATACCGCAAGTAGTTTGGCCGGTTCGGTCTTGCTTGCGTTCCGGCTCACAGGATGACGCGAGCCTGGATTTTCAAACCAGCTTTCGCCTGCTTTAAAGATCTGTTTAGGTCCGTCATTCACCTGCGACTCGATCGACCCCGACACTACGTAGGCGTAGATGAAAGCGGATTTCGCATGAACATGGGATGGCGAGGCAGCTCCTGGGGCGTATTCAACCTCAACTGCGACCAGCGATTTTCCTGGAATATTCGGTATGGCGTGCTCAAAGTTTGGCTTCACCACTTCACTCTGGCCATGCGCTTGAGCCGACATCGCGCTTATGAGCAAAACGCCACTGAAAAGAGCAACTGTGAGATTGAAATGCTTCATTATTGCGTCCTCATGGACTGGGTGGAAGCTCAGTATTCACACTAGCTGGTGTATGAAAAAGCCCCAAAAAAGCATTATTTTTTTGTACCACGCCGACCTCCCAGGTCTAACGGAACGGAACGCATGACTCTAAATTTTCAGCTCGACCGAACCATACGCACACCACTGACCGAGCAAATCCAGCGATCAATCACAAAAGCCATTGAGTCAGGAGTATTGTCTCCAGGTGCACGGCTTCCCTCTTGGGTTGACCTAGCAGCGCAGCTTGGGGTGTCGCGAGGCACAGTGCGCGCTGCGTATGAAATGCTAATGGATGCACAGTTGGTGGTTGCATCCAGAAGTGCTGGAACGAGGGTTTCTGATCGCCCGGCTATTCTTTTGAAGGAAACTATACAGCCGCCCGATACAGGGTTCATGGAACTCTACAAGGAGTTTACGGCAGGTCCGGCCATCTTCCAGTTAGGTGTTCCGGCTCATGAAACCGTACCTGCGAAGCTGTTCAGTCAAATTCGGTCCCATGCAATGCACTCAGAGCGTCGCGGTTCGGCCCTGTACCCGGATCCACGCGGTGAGTTCGAATTACGACGGGTGATCGCGGCATACCTTGCCATTGCTCGAGGCATCGAGTGTCTTCCATCTCAGATCATCATTACCAACGGCTTTGCCGGGGTGTTAGGTTTGGCATTACAAGCGCTGGATCTAAGAGGCCGTAGCGCCTGGATTGAGGACCCATGTTTCCCATTTTCTCGAAAAGGTTTAGAGCTTGCCGGTCTTAAGCCCATTGCCATCCCAGTAGATTCGGAAGGCCTAGATGTCGAACAGGCGAGGAAGCTCGAAAGTGATGTCGCATTGGCGCTATTGACCCCTGGCCAGCAGGCTCCTTTGGGTATGACGCTTTCCTTAGCTAGACGCCTGAGTCTGCTGAGGTGGGCAACAGAATCTGGTGGTTGGATCATTGAAGATGACTACCTAAGCGAGCTGCAGCTGGAGAGCCGAGCCGCTTCTGCGCTCGCTTCGCTGGACCGCGATGGCCGTGTCATTCACATCGGCTCCTTCAGCAAAACGTTGAGCCCAACGATTCGCTTGGGATTCGTGGTAGCGCCTCCAACTTTGGCTCCGAGATTGAGTGAAATTGCTACATGTCTTAGCCCAGCACCAGGACCCGCCGTCCAGCTCGCCACGGCGAAATTCATCCACCAAGGCCATTACCTCCGACATCTGCGTCGGGCCAAAAGGCTTTACTGCACCCAAAGAGATGAGCTGCTGAAAACAATTGCCAACAGCGACGTACGTGCTGAGATCTCCACCGCAGGCTTAGCTGTGCTACTGAAACTGCCAACAGGGTCTCCAGATCTTAAAATCGCTCGGGAGGCATCAATCTTTGGGATGTCTCCAGGAGCCCTTAGCCCTTGGTACTCATGTCCAGAGCGTGCTGAGGCAGCTTTAATGCTCGGCATTACAACCAGCTCGAACCGACACTTAAAAGTGTCTTGCGATCGACTCAGTGAACTCATTCGTCGCCACACTTGAGCTCACGTTCATTCCGATAGCGACCATAATGGGTCGTTGGCCATAAGCGTGGTTACCCAATCGGTAAACGCACGAACTCTAGCAGAGAGATGCCGGGTGTAAGGGTACACTATCGATATAGGCATGCTAGTCATATGCCAGTCAGCCAGCACTCTTACCAGGGCCCCAGTATTGAAGTGAGGGACGGCCTCAGCGGTGGGGAGAAATGCGATACCCAGTCCCGCGACGGCTGCGGCGGCTGTTGCGCTGCCATTGTTGAAATACATGGATGGTTGGTGATCTAGGGTGAAGCTTTCGTCTCCCCGCGTAAGAGTTGGGATAAAACGCTTATCTGTCGCCGGAAACTTGAAGCCCAAGTGCTTGTGATGTGGCAACTCTGCCGGACTCTGGATAGGACCAACGCCAGCTAAGTATGTTGGAGAGGCGCAAAAACAGAATCTCATCTGCCCAATCGCGCGAGATACGAGATCCTGGTCCATAATCATTCCAGCTCGGATGGCGCAGTCTACGCCTTCTTGGACCAAATCGACGACACGTTCGCTACAGCCTATATCGAGGCGAATCTCGGGAAACTCTGAAGCGAAATTCGAGAGTGCAGGGATTAAGAAGAAGATCCCAACGGGAGACGCCATCTCGACACGCACTCGGCCCCTCACGACATATCGGCTCTGTGATGTCGACGCCTCCAGTTCGTCTACATCGTCTATCACCGCTCGCGCTCTTACGTAGTAGGCAGCACCCTCTGGTGTCGAGGATACCTTTCGGGTGGTGCGGTGCAAGAGCTTGACACCAAGCAGAGTTTCCAGGGCCAGCACCTGACCCGAAATGGTCGTCTTGGCAAGGGACAAGGAGTCTGCTGCTCCACTGAAGCTTCCAACCTCTATTATGCGGCAGAACGCTCGCATCGCTGCCAGTCGATCTAGCGCCATTGTCTGTCCATCCGTACAAATAAAACGATTTTACCTAGTTTATCCGAGATCATGGTTTTACTAAACTTTCCCTATGCCATCGATGTGGCGGATAACTGGAGTATATTATGAGCAACAAACGTATCAATTACTATGAAGCTGCCCCTCAGGCAATGAAAGCCATGATGGGTCTGGAAAAGGCGGTCTCCCAATCTATACTGCCAGCGTCGTTGCGAGAATTGGTTCGGATTCGCGCTTCGCAGATCAACAGCTGCGCCTACTGCATCGATATGCACACTGCCGATGCTTCGAAAGCAGGTGAAACCACACGCCGCCTGATGGCAGTGAGTGCCTGGAAAGAGACTCCTTTCTTCGATGCCCGCGAGCGCGCTGCACTGCTGTGGACCGAAACACTCACCCTTGTCGCGGAAAAGCATGCGCCCGACGAGATTTACGATGAGGTGGCCGCTCACTTCAACGAGCAGGAGTTGTCAGAGTTGACGTTTGTGATTGCAGCTATCAACGCTTGGAACCGTTTCGGCGTCGGCTTCGCCATGCAGCCGAAGTAATACCCTCTCCAAAATTTAGGGTGTTTGGTAGTTCACGATAACTTTCCTTCCTGCCAATAGCTATCAAACACTTTCTATAACATAATTTTTTTGATTTTGCGTACTTCTGTGAGCAAAATTTTTATTGAGTTATTATGCAAATTATTGCTAAAACATTCGCTGTTATTGTCTTGGCGCTGCCAGTGTTTGCACACGCATCAGACGGTGCAGAAGCCGCAGAGCGCTTCAAAGAGCAAAACAAAGCCACTTTCGCTCAACACGCGAAAGTTCGGGCGGATCGCGAAAAGCGTGAACTGAAAGTTTCTAAAGAATTGACCAAGAATGCTAGCAGCGCAAGCAGCCAGCGTGAAGGAAGCTCTGCTGAGTAATTTTAAATTTTTGATCACCCTATCGATGTAAAAAAGGAAAACTCCGTGCGTGCCTCCTCAGTCGCAGCTACTAGTTTAGCTGCCACTTTTCTGCTTATCAGTGGTTGTAATAAAGAAGCTGAATCAAAACTACTAGCAGCCTCTCCGGCTGTTGATGTGGTCAGCGTAACCGTCCAGCAAGTAAAACCATGGGATAAATTTAATGGCCGTGTTGGAGCTGTGGAGACGGTTTCGATCCTCCCTCACGTCAGTGGTTATATCACTAAGGTCGCGTACCAAGAAGGAAGCGAAGTAAAAAAAGGGGACCTTCTTTTCATCGTTGACCAGCGACCATATCGAGCCGCATTGGCCAGTGCCCAAGCTCGATTGGAGCAGTCCCGCGCCTCCCTCGCTTTTGCGAAGCAGCAGAATCATCGAGCTCAACAGCTCGTCAAAACTAATGCCATTTCCACGGAAGAAGCTGAGCAGAAGCTTGCAGCCTATGAGCAAGGCGTCGCAGAAGTGCATGCTGCTGAAGCCGCAGTAACAACTGCAACCTTGGATCTTGAGTTCACCGAGGTCCGTTCGCCTATTAACGGGCGCACGAGCCGAGCACAGCTGACAGTAGGGAATTTGGCGGTCGCCGACCAGTCAGTTTTAACGTCTGTAGTTTCTCAAGACCCTGTCTATGTTTATTTTGATCCAGATGAGCAGAGCTTCTTGAGTTACCAGAAGCGGCTTAAAGCGTCTCAGACAACCAGCGTGCGCATTGGTCTGACAAGCGATGAGGACTACCCGTATGAAGGCGACCTCACGTTTGTCGATAATCAAGTTGATTCCGCCACCGGTACTATCCGAGCCCGAGCGACTTTGAAAAATCCAGACAGAATGTTGACACCTGGCCTTTACGCCAAAGTCGAGCTTTCCGTTGGCGGCTCTGAAGAGATGGCGTTGGTGCCCGAGCGAGCGATCTTGAGTGATCAAGATAAGAAATACGTCTATACATTGAGCGACGACAATAAAGCCGAGAAGCGCTATGTCGAGCTTGGAAAGCTAGTTGGGCATAAGCGTGTTATCACCGCCGGTCTAGAAAAGACTGATCGAGTGGTGGTTTCCGGCCTTCAACAGATTTATGCAACCGGAACACCTGTCTCTCCCAATTTACTTGGTCCCGAAAATATCGGCATAAAAATTTCTAGTGCCAACGAAAGCTCGAAATAAACTGCAAAGGCCAGCCCCATGGATTTCTCAAAATTCTTTATTGACAGGCCAATCTTCGCGATTGTCCTGTCGATCGTTATTTTCGCAGCTGGGTTGATAGCAATCCCGCTGTTGCCGGTTGGCGAATACCCAGAAGTTGTTCCGCCGACCGTGGTGGTCAAGGCGACATATCCAGGTGCTAACCCCAAAGAGATCGCGGAATCGGTGGCGGTGCCGCTGGAGGAAGCCATCAATGGTGTGGAGGACATGGTGTACCTGAAATCGGTTGCCAGTTCCGATGGCACGCTGCAGGTTGTCGTCACCTTCAATTCAAAGGTGGACCCTGACACGGCCGCTGTGCGCGTCCAGAACAGGGTAAGCCAGGCTCTTTCACGTCTGCCCGAATCGGTGCGCCAATACGGCATAACTACGCAGAAACAATCTCCGACACCGCTAATGTACGTGGACATGTATTCCAGCAGTGAGAAATACGACGCTCTGTATCTGCGAAATTATCTCCGCCTACATGTGAAGGATGAGCTGGCTCGTATCCCGGGGATTGGCGATGTTGTGCTTTATGGCTCCGGTGATTATGCAATGCGGATCTGGCTTGATCCAAATAAGCTCGCAACACGCGGCATCACTGCTCAAGACGCGATCAATGCCATTCGCCAGCAGAACGTCCAGGTCTCAGCGGGGCAACTCGGTGCTGAACCTTCTCCACAAAATACGGATTTTCTGATTTCCATCAACGTCCAGGGCAGGCTGAAAACGGAGCAGGAGTTTTCCGATATCGTCCTGAAATCAGGACGTGATGGCCAGATTTCTCGGCTCTCCGATGTCGCACGTATTCAAGTGGATTCTGGCGATTACACGATGCGAGTATTCCGGGGGAAAAATGAAGAGGTTGCAGTCGGAATATTCTTGACGCCTGGAGCTAACGCAATTGACGTCGCCAACAAGGTCTACTCGAAACTTGACGCGTTGTCGAAAGACTTCCCAGAGGGGGTCAAATACGTGAGTGTTTGGGACCCAACTTTGTTCGTACGCGACTCGATTAGCGCGGTACAGCACACGCTGTTCGAGGCCATGATCCTGATCGTTTTGGTAGTAGTAATCTTCCTGCAAACGTGGCGAGCCTCGATCATTCCATTGATCGCTGTGCCTGTGTCGATCGTTGGCACCTTCGCCTTCTTGTACCTGTTCGGCTACTCAATTAACACACTCACACTGTTTGGCATGGTTTTGGCGATTGGCATCGTCGTCGACGACGCAATCGTGGTAGTCGAAAACGTTGAGCGAAATATCGAGCTTGGCCAGACGCCGCTACAAGCCGCGCACCAAGCTATGCGGGAGGTTTCGGGTCCGATTCTGGCGATCGGCCTAGTTCTGTGTGCAGTCTTCATACCCATGGCATTCATGAGCGGAGTGACAGGCCAGTTCTACAAGCAGTTCGCTGTCACCATCGCAATTTCAACGGTGATATCGACGGTCAACTCCCTGACCCTTTCCCCAGCACTCGCAGCCAAGCTGTTGCGCCATCACGATAGCCCGAAAGATAGGCTGACCCGATGGATGGATTTTTCTTTGGGTTGGCTGCTGCGGCCGTTCAATCGATTTTTCAATCACAGCTCGGAGCGTTATGAGAGCAGCATCGCCAGGTTGCTTCCGCGCAAAGGACCAGTTTTCGTTGTTTACGCCGCACTTTTAGGTGTGACTGGACTGCTCTTCAACACAATCCCGACTGGCTTCATTCCCAATCAGGACAAGCTTTATCTCTTTGCAGGTGCGACTCTACCTCCCGGAGCATCGCTCTCTCGCTCTGACGCTGTGGCCCGAGAGATGGCTGCAATCGCTATGACTGTTGATGGAGTGGACTATGCCAACTCGTATGTTGGCTCCAACGCGCTGCAGAATACTGCAACGCCGAACCTGGTAACGTCCTATGTCCTCCTCAAGCCTTTCAGTGAGCGCACACGAAGCGCAGAGGACATCAACGCGGAACTGAACACAAAGTTTGCAGCGATCAAAGACGGTGCCGCCTATGCGCTATTGCCCCCGCCAATCCAGGGTTTAGGTAATGGTTCGGGATATTCGCTGTTCCTGACGGACCGTGGTGGCCTAGGGTATGCCGCGCTGCAGGAGGCGCTGGATAAATTTCAAGCTGAAGTAGCTAGCACTCCGGGCATGACTTTCCCAGTCAGTTCCTACCAATCCAATATCCCTCAATTGGAGGTGAAGGTTGATCGCGTTAAAGCTCAAGCTCAGGGCTTAGAGCTGCCTGCAATTTTTGACACTCTTCAGACCTATCTGGGATCCGTTTACGTAAATGACTTCAACATGTTTGGACGGGTCTACCGCGTCGTTGCTCAGGCCGATTCCAGCTTCCGACAAACCGCTGAAGACGTCGGTAACCTTCGCGTTCGTAATGCTCAAGGGGGCATGGTGCCACTGAGCGCAGTAGTTAATATTTCCTCGACGTTTGGGCCCGACCCGGTCATGCGCTTCAACGGTTTCCCCGCAGCTGATTTGATTGGCGATGCAGATCCCAAAGTCATGTCATCCGGCGACGTTATCAAGAAGCTTGAAGAAATCGCCGTTCGCACCTTACCTCGAGGCATCGACCTAGAGTGGACGGACCTCAGCTATCAGCAAGTAACCCAGAGCAACACAGCCATCATTGTGTTCCCCATTGCAGTATTGCTTGCATTCCTGGTGCTGGCTGCACTATACGAAAGCTGGACGTTGCCATTAGCAGTCATTCTGATTGTGCCGGTCTGTATGTTCGCTGCACTTGTAGGCGTCTGGCTTGCGGGTGGAGATAACAACGTCTTCGTCCAAGTCGGCCTAGTAGTACTAATGGGGCTGGCATGCAAGAACGCGATTTTGATCGTCGAATTTGCTCGCGAGCTGGAAATGCAGGGACGTGGGACCATCGAAGCGGCGCTAGAAGCATGTCGACTGCGCTTGCGACCCATCGTCATGACATCGATCGCGTTCATTGCCGGCACCGTACCGCTCTTAATCGGGGCCGGAGCAGGTAGCGAAGTTCGTCACGCGACAGGCGTAACTGTTTTCGGTGGGATGCTGGGTGTGACCATTTTCGGCCTTTTCCTGACCCCAGTGTTCTATGTGGCGATGAGGAAGCTTGGTGCAACTATTCCTGACCACCCATCAAGCATGGCGGCACATGAGAAGGAGAGCCTCACTCATGGTTAATCTCAAAAGCTACTCACTCCCAGTGCTGTTAGTGTTGTTAGCCGGATGCACCGTGGGGCCAGATTTCTCCCGGCCCGAAACTACTGCTTTGCCACAGTCCTTTACAAATATAAGCGGTCCGAACGTGGCCTCGCGCGATGAGGCCGCAGACTACCAGTTCTGGAGGCAATTCAATGACCCCCAGTTGACTGAACTGGTGGAGCAAGCTTTGTCTCAGAACTACGACCTTCGCACGGCGTTAGCGAACTTTGATGCGGCAAATGCTCTATTACGCGCCGCCAAGTTTGACCATATACCAACCGTCACAATGTCAGCAGATGCGGGGCATCAGCGACTGAGCTCAGATGAAGCCAACGGGACCTCCCGCAGTAATGATGTTTACTCCCACAAAGCCTCACTTAGTTGGGAGCTAGATTTCTTTGGCCGAGTAAGGCGGTCATTGGAGTCGAAGCGATCGGAGGTGGAAGCCAAGGCGAGTGATCTCAAGGCAATTCAGGTCGTGGTGGTAAGCAATGTAGCCACGACTTATATAGATTTGCGTGCGGCCCAACGGATGCTCGAACTGTCGAAGGCTAACGCAGTAAGTCAGCGACAAACTTTGGATATCGTTAAGGGACGGTTGGATGCAGGGCGGGGATCATCTTACGAGCTGTCTAGAGCGCAGGCTCAGTTGGATACTACCCTTGCGCGCATTCCACAGTTCGAGGTGAAAATCGCCATCGATAAGCACAGGCTTGCAGTTCTGACTGGTATGAGTCCTGCTTCGTATGATTCGTTATTGCCAGGTGAGGCTGCTATGCCGTCAGTGCCTGAGGCAATAAAAGCAGATACCCCAGCGAACGTCATCCGCAGGCGTCCTGACGTCGCTTCGGCCGAACATACTCTACACGCCGCTACAGCACAGATCGGGGTAACCACTGCCGATCTGTTCCCAAGGGTTACCCTAGGAGCCGCTATCGGTACGTATGCTTTTAACGGAAGTTCGCTCTACTCTAACTCCGCAGAGTCCAACCTAACCTTGCTTGGTATTGACTGGTCGTTTCTCGACGCGGGGCGAGTGAAGAGTCGAATCGAGGCCGCGGACGCTGAAGCAGCCGGTCGGCTGGCGAATTACCAACAAACCGTGTTGATGGCTCTTGAGGACGTGGAAAATGCAATCGTAGGCTTCTCACGGATTAAGGATGAAGATGCCCGCTTGACTAGCGCTGCCGTTGAATTGAAACGGGCCTCGGATCTCGCTGGTGACAAATATCGGGCTGGCGCTATCGAATTATCCGAGCGATTGGATGTTCAGCGTGAGCTATACAGCGCACAAATAGAGCAGACCTCCAGTCAGGCGAGGAATGCAGCTGCTGCAGTGAATTTGTTCATCTCGATAGCTGGAGGTTGGTCTTGGAACGTCAAAAAGAGCTAGTGTCACTGATGTAAACCAGTATGCAGCCCGGGTGCGTCGACACCATTCCGGGCTGCAGTCCACGTATCCTTAGCCGCGCGTGCGCCTACACTTGATATAAGGCTTTCATTAACTTCAATTGAATCGCCTCGGTTTTTTTTGATATGCTGCAAGCTCATTGCACTGTCCCCCCGACATTATAGACATTTCTAGCCTACGCTTTGAGCATAGGAGGAAGTTTAGAGCGCTTAACGATTCATGCCGGAATTCAAAGCAGAAGCCGTCAGGCAAGTCATTGAACGCAGATATTCCGTTGCGGAAACGTAACCGTCTGGCCAACTCACCTCTCAGCACGCAGACCAGCTCAGAAAAAAACGGGTGGAAAACAAAGCCTTGCCCGCAGGTATACCCATTGAATAAGCCTGTATCTGACGTAGCTCATGCAGAGCCTGCCAGCGGGTCGCAATCGACGATGGCTTCATTGTATACTTCTGCTCCGCATACCCTTTGAGCTACAGGAACATCAGCATGACTGTACTCCAAACGATCTACTGGCAGCCTACGCCGCCTTAGCGCTACGCCCCCCCCTCACAACAACCTGCTTCCGCTAGCCTCGCTCGCGGTTGCGCACGGATGTACGCCTGGTTTACACCTTAAGCACACAGCAAAAAAATCCTCAAAATTTGAATTTGTATCGATTCGCTCGCCATTCCCTTGGCGTGCGCGATGCAATGCCTTGGACATTTCTATGCTGCAAAAACTTAGACAAACGTGGTTTTCCAACGTCCGTGCCGACGTGCTCGCGGGGCCGCTGGTCGCACTCTCGCCGATCCCGGAAGCCATCGCCTTTTCCATCATCGCCGGGGTAGATCCCAAAGTCGGTCTATACGCCTCCTTCTGTATCTGTGCTGTCATCGCCTTTGTCGGAGGGCGCCCCGGAATGATCTCTGGGACGACAGGCGCCATGGCACTGCTAATGGTCACGCTTGTAAAAGAACATGGACACCTATACCTGCAGGCCGCGACTCTACTATGTGGCGTACTACAAATCCTTGCCGCCGACCCGAAGCTTGGCTCGTTGATACACTTTGTTTGACGCTCGGTAGTCACCGGGGTCGTAAACGCATTGGCGATCCTGATGTTTATAGAGCAATTGCCTGAGCCGACCAATGTCACCTGGCACGTCTATGCCATGACCGTAGCGGGGCTCGGGATCATCTACCTATTCCCATAAGTACCGAAGAGCGGCAAGCTGATTCCGTCACCGTTGGTATGCATCCTGGCCCTGACTGCCATTGCGATTTATCTGGGGTTGGATATCGGCACTGCCGGTGACATGGGCCCACTGCCTGACACGCTCCCGATCTTCCTCTAGCCTGAAGTTCCGCTGAATTTGGAAACCCTGCGTATCACTTTCCCGTACTCGGCTGTTGGCAGTAGTGGGTCTACTCGAATCAATGATGACCGCGAACATCGTCGACGACCTGACCGATACCACCAGCAACAAAAACCGCGAATGCAAAGGCCAGGGTGTGGCCAACATCGCCGCAGGCATGCTCGGCGGAATGGCGGGTTGCGCGATGATCGGCCAGTCGATCATCGACGTGAAATTTGGTGGCCGCCCCCTTCTCTCGACATAGTGTGCCGGCGTTTTCCTGCTGCTGATGGTGGTATTTCTTGGCGAATGGCTCTCCAAAATCCCTATGGCGGCACTCGTTGCAGTAATGATCATGGTGTCCATCAGCTCCTTTAGCTGGGACTCTTTGCGCAATCTGAAAGAGCATCCGCTGTCGACCAACCCGCCATGGTGGCGGCCGTCGTGGTTGTCGTGCCCACTAACAACCTCGCCTACGGCGTACTGGTAGGTGCGTTGCTAGCTTCGCTGTTCTTCGCAAACAAGGTCGGGCACTACCTGGATATCAAGAGCACTCTGGAAGAGATGAAATCGCATCGGACTTACCACGTCGTAGGCCAAGTGTTCTTTAACTCTGCGGACAAGTTCACTGAAGTTTTTGACTTCAAAGAAGCGCTCAACAATGTCACCATCGATCTCACACAGGCGCATTTCTGGGATATCACCGCCGTCGCAGCGCTGGATAAGCTCGTGATCAAGTTCCGACGCAAAGGCGCTGAGGTAGAACTGCTCGGTCTTAATGAAGCCAGCGTAACAATCGTTGACCGCTTCGGCGTGCATGACGAGCCCGGTGCCATCAACAAGCTTATAAGCCGCTAAAGAGAAGAACAATGCCCCACGTAATGGCCTGCATTGATAACTCGCAATCCTCATCGGCGGTCTGCGATTACGCAGCATGGGCCTCGCAACGACTCAGCGCTCCCTGACGTTGCTTAATGTGCTGGATAAGGAGAAGTATGCTGCATCCACTGACCTTACCGGCAACATAGGTCTCGGTGGCATTTGAGGGCAACGCTGCAGGCAACAAGCCCCTACAAATGCTTGCTTCAAGCCCGCTGTGCGAAGGCCTGCCAATTCGTCTCGCCATGGTTGGAACGGATTCTGAAGACAACAGGACGCGCGGGAGAAAGCACGAACCACGCTTGCCTCTTCTGGCTCGCTAGTGTATTCGAGATTCGCCCAGGCGAAGTAGAGTCGACATTGCATCCGTATCAGGCAGAGCACGGCATTGACCTCTTGGTCATGGGGCGTACGGGTACTCACGGATCAGGCAGTTTCTGATAGGCAGCGCGACCACGACGATGCTGCGTACATCCACCGTACCCGTATCGCTGCTTCGCTGAGCCAGTTCCACTGGCCAAAGTATTTCCAGGGCTGCGGAAATACCGCGGCCACCCTGACGATGACTAACTGATTTTGTCGTAACGAGACCACATGCAACTCATAACTGAAATTGTTTACCCCCAGCTGAAATCCAAGCAGGACAGAGTATTCCGTCGACATGCATCTCGCAGCATCGTGATGCGGGGTGAACAGATCCTGTTGCTGTTCACCAAGCGCTATAACGACTTCAGCTTTCCTAGAGGCAGCCTTGATGGTGACGAGGACATGTCACAGGCCTGAAGCGCGAGCGTGAGGAAGAGTTTGGTGCTCGTGAAATACAGGTGCTCCAGCGCTACGGTTAAATCGAGGATGTGCCGTCCTACTGGAAGCCACAGTACGATCTGATGCAAATGACCTCGGATTATTATCAATGCGAAGTA